>JBIKMF010000267.1:0-5827 GCA_044359425.1 Phycisphaerales bacterium | reverse complement strand
CTCGGCAAACCCGTCCCCCCGGGCGCTCCCGACAAACCCACGCAGCTCCTCACGCCCGACTCGCGCACCGCCATCGCCCAGGCCCTCCGCGGTGCCGACTGCCTCCACCTCCACGGCGTGTGGGCCACCTCCAACGCCCAGATCGCCTCCATCGCCCGCTCGCTCGGCACGCCGTACGTCGTCTCACCCCACGGCATGCTCGACCACTGGTCCCTCGCCCAAGGTGCCGCCAAGAAGCGCCTCCACCTCGCGCTCGTCAGCGGCCGCGTCCTCCGAAACGCCCGCAACGTCCTCTGCACCGCCGAGGGCGAACTCCAGCAGGCCGCCGCGCACTTCGATGCCACGCGCGGCCGCGTCGTCCCCCTCCTCTTCGACACCGCCCCCTTCCTGTCCCTACCGGGCCCGGCCGCCGCGCAGCGAGCACTCGGCCTCGATCCGGCCGTGCCCACCATCCTCTTCCTCAGCCGCCTCCACGTGAAGAAAGGCGCCGACCGCCTGCTCCGCGCCGCCGCGGCACTCAAGGACCTCCCCTTCACCCTCGTCCTCGCCGGCCCCGCCGATCCGCCGGAGTACGCCGCCGAACTCGAACGCCTCGCGGCGGAACTTGGCATCACCGACCGCGTGAAGTTCCCCGGGATGGTCACCGGCACCGACAAGATCTCCCTGTTCTGCGCGGCGAGCATCTTCGCACTCCCCACCAGCCAGGAGAACTTCGGCTTCGTGATCCTCGAAGCAATGTCCGCCGGAGTCCCGGTTGTCACGACCAAAGGCGTCGACACCTGGCCGGAACTCGAGGCCAGCGGCGGCGCACTGATCTGCGACAGCTCCCCCGCGGCGCTTGCGGATTGCCTGCGCTCGCTCCTGCGGGACGCACCGAAGCGGGCCGCGATGGGCGCCGCCGCGCGGGCCTGGGCGCTGAACCGGCTTGATCCCGCGGCGGTGATCGCCCGATATGAAGAGGTGTACGCCGGGAAGGCGTGAGGAAAGCCATGACCACCCGTCTCAAGGTCTGCATCTGCTGGACCGACATCTCCGGATACATGGCCGCGTGCTGGCGGGCGCTCGCCGCGCGCCCGGAGATCGACCTGAAGGTCATCGCGTTCGAACCAACCGACTCGAAGGAAGCGGTCTTCGATCGTTCGGTGATGAACGGGATCACGCACGAGTTGATCACGCGTGAGCGGGCGATGAACGATCGCGATGCCATCGCGGGCATGGTCCTCGCGCACGCCCCGGACGTGATCAGCCTGCCCGGCTGGTACTACGGCGCATACTCCGCGCTCGCGGACCACCCGCGCCTCGCGCACTGCACGCGGTTGATGTCGATGGACAACCCGTGGAACGGCTCGCTGCGCCAGCACCTGGGGAAGTACCTCCGTGCCTCGTTCTTCGCGAAGATTCACCGGGTGATCGTCGCGGGTGACAAGACGTTTGAGTTCGCGCGGCGGCTGGGCTTCGGTGAATCTCGCATCCGGCGTGGCGTGTACGGCTTCGACGCGGCCCGCTTCGCGCCGGTGCTTGACGAGCGGATGCGCCGCGGGCCGTGGCCGCGCGAGTTCGTGTTCATCGGGCAGTACGCCGAGAAGAAGAACCTGCCGATGCTGCTGTCGGCGTACGACGCGTACCGCCGGGGCAGTCCGAGGCCGTGGGGGCTTACGTGCATGGGCATGGGGCCGCTGAAGTCCGCGTTGGCCGGGCGTGAGGGCGTGACGGACCTCGGGTTCGTGCAGCCCGCGGACCAGGCGGGTGCGCTGGCGCGCGTGGGCGCTTTCGTGCTGCCGAGTGTGTACGACCCGTGGGGCGTTGCCATCGCGGAAGCGGCGGGCGCGGGGCTGCCGGTGGTCTGTTCGGAGGCCTGCGGGGCGGCGATCGAGCTGGTGCGCAGTTATTACAACGGACTTACTATCGCCACGGGGCACGAGGGTGCGCTCGTCCGCGCGATGCAGGCGATCGAGGCACGCGAAGCGGAGATGCCCGAGTGGGGCCGCCGCGGCCGCGAGCTCGCGGCGCCGTATGGGGCGGAGTTCTGGGCGGCGCGGTGGGCGGGCGCGATCGCCGAGGGCACAACCGCGTGAGCGTCAACGCCGGTTCGCGACGTCGGGCCGTTCGTTGTACCGGAGCACGCGGAGCATGACCGCGCGATCGGCGGCGTCCGCCGCGCCCGAGCGGTTGATATCGACGGGCGAAGCTTCGTACGCGTAGAGATCATCGATGTTCACGCGCCCGTTCGCGTCGATGTTCTCGCTGCTGCGCGAGGGTCGCGCGAGCGGGTCGCCGAGCACGATCTGCATCCAGCTCAGGCCCGGGATCGCGGTGTACGCGGCCTCGGCCCAGGTGAGGTTGCCGAGCAGGAAGTTGAGGGCGAGGTACCGGTTGTCCGGCACGGAATCCGCCAGCGGCTCCCACACGTTCGCGAGCGCGAACGTGCCGCCCGCGGCGATGAAGTCGGCGGCCTGTTCCTGCTGCTGGAACCCCAGGAGGCCCAGCCCGCCGAAGTCGCGTCCGTTCCAGCTCTCGATGGTGTTGAAGATCGCGCCGTTGGGGTAGTTGAAACTGTCGGCGAAGATCATGCGTCCGCTCACGAGGGCGTTGGTGTTGGGGAACGAGCCTTCGTGGTTGCTGCCGTAGGTCGCGAGGAGCGCGACGGGGTTGTTGACGATGATGCCGAGGTTGGGCTGCCAGTCCACGCGGGGGCCGATGAAGAAGCCGGTGGAGTTCGGCAGGTTGTTGTGCCGGATGTTCGCGGGGAGGAAGCGTTTGTCGGTGAGGGTCATCTGCGCGAGGACCTGGTCGTAGTCGTCGCTGTCGTAGAGGGCGCTCATCGACGAGTTGAAGTTGTCGAACTCGCCGTTGTTGGCGGGGCTGACGGTGTTGGTGCCGTTGCTCTCGTCGAGGATGACCGCGTTGGTCGTGGTGTTGTAGATGAACCCCTGCGCGCGATCGATCATGGTGCGCACCTGTTCCACCGTGTGGCCGTCGAGCCGGCAGACGAGGTAGATGTCGCCGGCGGCGAGGCGCGCGGCGCCGGAGCCGCCGAGCTGCCACACCGGGCCGGTGCCGCTGGCGAGGAAGGTCTTGGGCGCGAGCATGTTCGCGGTCGAGAAGTTGCCGATGGGCTGCTGCGCCTTCCAGTACGGGTTCACCACCGCGCCGTCGGATTTGCTGTCCGCCGCGCCGCCGGCCTCGCCGGTCTCGAGGTTTTGCCAGAGGAGGCAGAGCTCGCTGTCGACGCTCGCGCAGTTGGCGTCGCTGCCGTTGAACTGCGCGGGGAAGTCGGTGGCGTTTGCGCCGACGAAGTCGCCGCAGTTGGCGGCGTCGGTGTCCTCGATGCGGTGGGGGAGGCCCTTGCAGAGGACGATGCAGCGGACGCGGGTGGTCAGACCTGCGCCGGTGAGGTACGTGCGGAGGGGGTCGCGGAGGCGGGTGATGAAGTTGGCGTAGGTGATGTTGCCGGGGGTGGTGGGGGCGGCGCCGGTGGAGGCGAGGTCGAGGACGCGGAGGCCGGGGTGGATGCCGGGGAGTGCGCCCGCGCCGCCGGGGACCTTGGCGGAGCCGGCGTAGTACTCGGCGACGTCGCGCGAGGTGGCGATGCGGCTGTCGTAGACGACGAGCACGTCCTGGTCGCGGAGCTGGCCGCTGATGAGCGGGAGCTGGCCGGTCTGCTGGGCGAGCGAGGTGCCCGCAATGGTGAGTGCCGCCGCCAACGCGATCTGCTGAACTGCTCGCATACCGCTCGATCTCCTCAAGGTCCGATGATTCTCGGTCCGACCAGTGTACCTCTTCCCGTGCGCGTGTCACCCCTCCTGCGGATCCGCTCGCGATTGGGTATCGTGAAAGTACCGTCGGGTCTTCACCGCAGGAGCGAACACACCCCGAATGCAACCGCCGTTCATACAGGATGAGCCCCCCGAACCGGCCCGCAAGGGCGCGAAGGCGTCCGATACCCGCGGGGCGCGGATCGCCCTCAAGGTGGTCCCCGGGGCGCGGAAGGACGATATCGCGGGGATGCTGGGCGAGCGGCTGAAGGTTCGGGTGTCGGCGGCGCCGGAGGACGGCAAGGCGAACCGGGCGGTGTGTCGCGTGCTGGCGGAGGCGCTGGGGGTGGACGAGCGCGCGGTGTCGATTGTGGTTGGGCTTACGAATCCAGAGAAGGTGGCGCGCGTGGAGGGACTCCTCGGCGCCGATATCAGAGCACGATTGGCCGCACTGCTATGAACCATCAACGCCCAACGCTCTCCGGACGGCTCACTGCTGGCGCGATCGCCGCGGCACCGCTCATTGTGCTCGGTGTGATCGCGATCGCGTCCGGCCGGATTCCCGAGCGGGTGCGGTACGACCAGATGCTGTACCACGAGCCGACGATCCGCGCGTTCGCGGCGCAGTGGCCCAACTTTGATCTGTACGACTACCTGTCGGCCACGACGCCGGCGTATCACATCCTGCTCGCGCTGTGCGCGAAGGTGTTCGGGCCGTCGCTGGATGTGCTGCGGGTGGCCTCACTGGCGATCGGCGCGGGGTTCACGGGGCTGATGGGGATTGGGCTCGCGGCGCGGGTGCGGCCGCTGATCGCGGGCGTATTGGTGTGGCCCCTGGCGGCTTCGCTGTACGTAGGGCAATCCGCGGCGTACATCCTGCCGGACAACATGGCGTGGATGCTGGTGGGGGCGATGGTGCTGCTCGCGCTGAGGCCGCGACCGGGCGTGGGTTCGTTTGTGGCGATGGGGCTGACGCTCGCGCTGCTGGTGCTGACGCGTCAGATTCACGCGTGGACGGCGGGGCTTGTGTTCGTGGCGGCGTGGCTGGCGCCGGTGGACCCGGCGGAGCGGTTCGTCGGGCCGGCGCTCATCGCGAACGTGCGTGCGCGGCTGGTGCCGCTGGTGCTCGCGGCGTGCGCGGTGGTGCCGGCGGTTGTGCTGCTCAAGCGGTTTGTCACGTTGTGGGGCGGGCTGGTGCCGCCTCGGTTTCAGGGGCAGTACGCGGGCGGGTTCAACGCAGCGGCGGTGGCGTTCTTTCTCGCGCTGCTGGCGATGGCGAGCGTGTGCTTTCTGCCGGTGCTTTGGCCCCGACTGGTGCGGATGTGGCGTGAGCGTCGGGGGATGCTGGGTGTGGCGATGGCGTCGGGCGCGTTGGCGGCGGTGATTGCGCCGAGCACGTACGACTACGGCGCGGGTCGGCGGACCGGGTTGTGGAATCTCGCGGCGAAGCTGCCTGCGGTCGGGCACACGTCGCTGCTGATGCTGGTGTTGAGCGCGTGCGGGGCGGCGGCGTTGGCGGCGTGGGCGTGGCCGCTGCGTGCGCGGGACAAGCTGGTGACGCTCGCGGCGATCGCGGGGTTCTGGGTTGCGCTGGGCGCGAGCGTGGAGTTGTGGCAGCGGTACACGGAGCCGTTTCTGCTGATGATGCTGGCGGTGCTCGGCGCGCTCACACTGGAGCGCGAGCACGAGGAAGAGGCGAAGTATCCGAGCGGGTGGACGCGTTGGTGGGCGTTGAGCGGGCCGGTGGGGATGTGCGTGCTGTTTGGCGCGGCGGGGCTGTGGTCGCTGCGTGGTGCGCCGCTGCTGACGGATCCGCCGCCGCCGGCGAAGGCGCCGGGGGACACGAGCACGATTCCTGCGCCGGTCGACGTGGTGCCGCCGGAGCCCCAACACGGGCGGACGCTCTGGTAGCGGGTCAGGATTCCTGCTGGTCGGGCATGCGAACGCGGACGTTCTTGCGGCCGTCGAGGACACCGTTGGGTTGTTGTGCGCGGCCAAAGCCGCGGAGCAGTGCGCGGAGGCCGGTGGAGACAAGTGCCCAGAGGATGAGGATGCCGACGAGGACGAGCATT
>JBIKMF010000266.1:0-5857 GCA_044359425.1 Phycisphaerales bacterium | reverse complement strand
CGCCACGCCCGCCATCGAACGCATCGGGGCCACGCTGGCCATCCGGGCCGCCCCGCCCACGCGGGCCGCGACCTTCGCCACGCTCACCATCGGACGCATCAGGTCCACCCTGCGCACCCGGGCCGCCCCGTCCACGCGGGCCGCGGCCTTCGCCACGCTCACCCTCGAACGCATCGGGTCCACCCTGCGCACCCGGGCCGCCCCGTCCACGCGGGCCGCGGCCTTCGCCACGGTTCCCCTCGCGGTCCTCCGCCATCTCCCGCGGTGCGCCCTCGCGCCCAGGATCGCCCATCCGACGACGCTCGACATCGCGTCCCCGATCACCTTCGGGCCCACGCTCGCGCACCGCGTCCGACGGAGGAGCCGACTGCGGAGCCTCCTGAGCCATCGCCGCGAACGGCGTGCAAAGCACCGAGGTCAGCAACACGGTGCGAAACCACTGACTTGAGCGATTCATGACATTTCCTTTCTCGTACAGGGTCGGACGCACACGCCCACGAGGGCAGGTCATCCGAGAGAGGCTTGTTGCGTGCCATCCTTGCGCCCGCGGCAAACTCGTCATCAGAGTAACGCCGCGAGAACACTCCTATTGCCCGCGTTTGCCCCCTGGGGGACACGCCGCCCCGCAGATTCTCGTCAACCACCCCACATCCTTCTCGGACCCGCCCGCCCACTTCGACACCCCCCGCTCGCCGCCTTGCCTGCATCCGCCCCCGAATCAGACCGATGAATCCCGATGCGGGGGATCAGACCGCCCCCACAGGCCGACCTCGGCCTGCCGTTCACGTGGCCTTCAGACTGGAGTGCATGACCGAGTTCTGGCACCATCTCGACTTCACACTGCTCGCGGCGTTCTGCGCCGCCGGCGTCTGGGCGGTTCACCGCCTCGCCGTGGGCCTGGGCGAACGCCTGATCGTGCTCGCGCTCTGCGGGGTTGTGTCCCTCCTGCTCGGCGCTGCCTTCTTCCACGCCGGCGTCGCGGGACGCGAAGCCCTCCACCAGCGTCAACTCATGGTCGAAGGCCTCGCGCCCACCTACGCAGCCGAGCTTGAACACAGCGGCCACGCGAGACTCGCGAACGACGCACCCGCCGATGACCCCCTCTACCTCGACCTCATCGAAACCCAGAAGCGTTGGCTCACCGCCAACCGCAGCATCTCCGACATCTACACCTTCCGCAGCGACGGCAAGAGCCTGCACCTCATCGTCGACTCCGAGACAGACTACAACCACGACGGCGACTTCAACGACGAGAACGAGGAACGCACCAAGATCTTCGAGCGCTACGACGGCTTCTCCGACGCCATCCGCGACGCCTTCGCAGGCCGCGCGGGCTTCGACTCCGAGATCTGGTCCGATCGCTGGGGCACATGGGTCTGCGCCGTCGCACCGATCCACGGCCCCGACGGCACCGTCGAAGCAGTCGTCGGCGTCGACTACCCCGCCGCGGAATGGCTGACCGCCAGAAACAACGCCCGACTTCTCTCGCTCCTGATGTGGCTCGTGCCGATCGGCGGCGCGTACATCGTCGCCGTCGTCATCGTCTTCCATCGGCGTGAAGCGATCGCCAAGCTCGGCTCCGATACCGAACTCCGCGCCGCCAACGTCATCGCCGAAACTCGCCGCAGCGAGGCCGAAGTGGCCTGGGCCCAGGCCGACGCCGCCCGCGTGCAATCCGAGCAACTCCGCCTGCAGGCCGACGAGGCATGCAACGCCGCCGAGATCGCCCGCGAAGCCGCGGAGTCCGCGAACAAGGCCAAGAGCCAGTTCCTCGCCAACTTCAGCCACGAGATCCGCACCCCGCTCAACGGCATCATCGGCACCATCGAACTCCTCAGCCGCACCCGCCTCGACGACCACCAGCAGCGCTACCTCCGCATGCTCAGCAGCGCATCGCAGACGCTGCTCGAACTGATCTCCGACGTCATCGACCTCTCCAAGATCGAGGCCGACAAGGTGGAGCTCGAAGACATCGAGTTCGACCTCCGCGAGCTCCTCGCCCAGATCAGCGACGCCACCGTCTCACGCGCCGAACAGAAGGGCCTCCGATTCCAGGCCGTCGCCTCCCCTCAGCTCCCCCGCTGCCTCATCGGTGACCCCACCCGCCTCCGCCAGATCCTGATGAACCTCTGCGCCAACGCGGTCAAGTTCACCGCCGACGGTGGCGTCTTCGTTCGCGCCGTCATCGATCGCGAACAGGACGACGTGATCGAAGTCCGCTTCACCGTCACCGACACCGGCATCGGCATCCCCAACCACCGCGTGGACTGCCTCTTCACACCCTTCTCCCAGGTCGACGCCTCCACCACCCGCCGCTACGGCGGTTCCGGCCTGGGCCTCGCCATCTGCCGAAGCCTCGTCGCCATGATGAACGGCCAGATCGGCGTCGAGAGCGAAACCGGCCGCGGCTCCACCTTCTGGTTCACCATCCCCTTCAAGAAGGGAGCCGAGGGCGAAGACAGCGGCACCAGCATGGGCCTGCGCCTCGACGAAGCCCGCGTCCTCGCCGTCGGCATCAACCCCGACGAGAACAAGCAACTCTCCGAGATGCTCGCGTCCTGGAACATCAAGCACCAGATCTTCGACGACGTCGACGAACTCGCTCCCTGCCTCCTCGACGCCCCCGACGGCTCCCGCCCCGCCGATCTCATCATCCTCGGTCGCCACGACAGCTCCGAGATCATCGAGATCCAGGAAGGCGTCCGCGCCATGTGCGGCGGCAACGGCCCCGCGTTCATCGGAGTCACCGACGACGCCGACACCGAAGCCGCGGAAGTCGCCAAGGCCACCGGCGTCGCCGCGGTCGTCCTGCGGCCCGTCTGCCAATCGGCGCTCCTCGACTCCATCGTCCTCGCCCTCTCCCAGTGCCGCGCCGTCACACCCCCCACCGCCGCCGCGGAGGCCTCGGGCCCGCGCCGTCGCTGGTCCGGCGTCCGCGCCCTCATCGCCGAAGACAACGAAGTCAACCAGGCCATCATCACCGAACTCCTCACCGAAGAAGGATTCGCGTGCCTCGTCGCCGTCAACGGCGAAGAAGCCGTCTCCCGCGCGCTCACCGGCGAGTTCGACGTCGTCCTCATGGACTGCCAGATGCCCATCATGGACGGCTTCGAAGCCACCCGCCGCATCCGCGCCGCCGAAGCCGCCGGCGAACGCACCTGCCGCCACTCGACACACCTCCCCGTCGTCGCCCTCACCGCCAACGCCCTGCGCGAAGACCGCGACTCCTGCCTCCGCGCAGGAATGGACGACTTCCTCACCAAACCCGTCGACCTCCGCTCCCTCCTCGGCAAACTCGGCTCCATGGCCCAGACCGGCGGTTGGCTCCCCACCATCGCCGCCGGTGCCTCCACCCGCGCCCGCGAAGCCGAGTCCTCGCCCCTCGCACGCATCGCCGTCAACTCCGACGCCTTCGACGGCGACGGTCTCGCCGCCCGCTGCGCCCACAGCCTCCCCCTCATGCGAGGCGTCCTCGGCGAGTACGCCAGCTCACTCCCCAAGATGCAGGACGAACTCGACCGCGCCATCGCCAACCTCGACCTCACCAAAGCCCTCAAACACGCCCAGGCCATCCGCGGCGCCGCCGCCACCGTCGGCGCCTGCGAAGTCGAAGCCGCCGCCGGCGAACTCCTCGAAGTCTGTCGCTCCGGCAACCTCCCACGCGTCCACGAAATCCGCGCCATCCTCGAGCAACGCTGCAACTCCTTCTTCGAACGCCTCCCCACCATCCTCGAGTCGCTCTGCCCCACCGACCCCAACCGGTCAAACGCGGCATAATCCCCACACAATCCAAGCCCATTCTGCTAGAATGGAACTCCTCGAAGGCTCCCCGCCCAGCCTCGCCCAGGAGTTGCCATCATGATCGGCCAACACCGCTCCGTCCTCGGCTCCGGCCCCTCCAGACGTGAGTTCCTCTACGTCGGCCTCATCGGTGCCCTCGGCCTCACCCTCCCCGACTACTTCGTCCGCACCGCTCGCGCCGACATCAAGCACTACCCCCTCAAGCCCGGCGTCGCCCAGTCCATCATCCACATCTTCCTCCCCGGTGGCCTCTCCGCCCAAGAGTCCTTCGACCCCAAGCCCTTCGCCCCCATCGAGTACCGCGGCCCGCTCGGCACCGTCGAGTCTTCCATCCCCGGCGTCCACTTCTCCGAATCCCTCCGCAACACCGCGAAGCTCGCCGACAAGCTCACCATCATCCGCTCCATGACCCACGGCGAAGCCGCCCACGAACGCGGCACGCACAACATGTTCACGGGCTACCGCCCCAGCCCCGCCGTTCAGTACCCCTCCATCGGCTCCGTCATCTCTCACGAAATGGGCCAGAAAACCGAGCTCCCCAGCTACGTCTGCATCCCCTCCGTCCCCAACGAGTACGCCGGCACCGGTTACCTCAGCGACCGCTTCGGCCCCTTCAGCCTCGGCTCCGATCCCGCCGACCAGAACTTCAACGTCCGTGATCTCAATAGCCCACAAGACGTCGACCACGCCCGCTTCGAGCGCCGACGCAAAATGCTCGACGCCGTCGACGCCCACTTCCGCGCCGCCGAATCCTCTGACGCCATCGGCGCCATGGACGAGTTCTACCAACGCGCGTACAAACTCCTCAGCTCCCAACAGGCCCGCGAAGCCTTCCACCTCGCCGCCGAACCCGACGCCATCCGCGACGAATACGGCCGCCACGCCGCCGGTCAACGCCTCCTCCTCTGCCGCCGCCTCGTCGAAGGCGGCGTCCGCTTCGTCTCCACCACCTTCGGCAGTTGGGACCACCACGCCAACATCGCCTCCCTCAAAGACCCCCTCTCCCAGTTCGACCAGGCCTACGCCGCGCTCATCACCGATCTCGACCGCCGCGGCCTCCTCGACTCCACCCTCGTCATGGTCACCACCGAGTTCGGCCGCACCCCGAAGATCAACAAAGACGGTGGCCGCGACCACTGGCCCCGCGTCTTCAGCGTCGCGCTCGCCGGCGGCGGCGTCCACAAGGGCCTCGTCTACGGCTCCTCCGACTCCACCGGCTCCGCCCCCGACACCAACCCCGTCCAGGTCGAAGACCTCGCCGCAACCATCTACAACCAACTCGGCATCAACGCCGAAAGCGAAATCATGGCCCCCGGCGATCGCCCCATCGAGATCGTCAAGGACGGCAAAGTCCTCGCCGACCTCCTCGCCAAGCCCGCCTGAGACCCACACCATGACCATCTCCGGAAGACTCCGCGCGGCTTCCGTCGCCCCACTCCTCACCGCCCTCCTCGCCGCCGCCGCGCCCGCTGGCGACCCCGAACTCCGCTCCGTCGAACCACCCGGCGCACAGCGCGGCACCACCTTCACCCTCACACTCTCCGGCGAGCGCCTCACCAGCGCACTCGCCGCTCACTTCTACCACCCCGGCATCACCGTCACCTCCATCGCCAACACCGACGACAAAACCGTCACCCTCCAGTGCGCCGCCGAAGCAACCTGCCCCCCAGGCGAATACCCCTTCCGCCTCCGCACCGCCCACGGCCTCTCCGAACTCCGCACCGTCTTCATCGGTGCCCTCCCCACCACCAACGAAGCCGAGCCCAACGGCGACATCGCCTCCGCGCAGAAAGTCCCCTTCAACACCACCGTCCACGGCATCGTCACCAACGAAGACGCCGACTGGTACGCCGTCGAAGTCAAAGCCGGCCAACGCATCACCGCCGAAATCGAAGGCATGCGCCTCGGCCGCTCACTCCTCGACCCCGCCGTCGCCATCCTCGACGCACGCCGCTTCGAACTCGCCGTCAGCGACGACTCCCCACTCCTCGGCCAAGATCCCGTCGCCACCGCCACCGTCCAACAAGACGGCCTCTGCTACATCGTCGTCCGCGAA
>JBIKMF010000026.1:0-20342 GCA_044359425.1 Phycisphaerales bacterium | reverse complement strand
ATATTCCGACGAACACCGCGTGGCACGCCGCGCGTGCGGAAGCGAGGTAAAGTTCGGATGAATCCCCGGGCCGCAGCGCCTACCGAAGCCCCTTCATCACCCCCGTGCGACGCGCCTTGGCGTACCGCGCGAGGCAGTCCTCGATCACCGCGTAGGCGGCTTCCGCCGGCAGGATCTCGTCCACCTCAACATCCTTGCCCTCGAGCATCTTGTAGTCCTCGAAGAACTGCCGGAGCATCTTGAAGATGTGCTTCGGAAAGTCGCTCGCCTTCTGGAACTCGTTGTAGATCGGGTCGCCCGTCATCACCGCGATCACCTTGTGATCAGGGACCCCGTGATCGATCATCGTCATGAGCCCCACCGCTCGTGCATCGCACAGGCACAGCGGCGGGATGTCCTCGATGCAGTACACCAGCACGTCCAACGGGTCGTCGTCCTCCGCGAGCGTCTGCGGGATGAACCCGTAGTTCGCCGGGTAGTACACCGCGCTGCTCAGCACCCGATCCAGCTTGAGCAACCCGCTCCCCTTGTCGATCTCGTACTTGTTGCTCGACCCCTTGGGGATCTCGATCACCGCGCGGAACCGCGCGGGGAGTTCCTGCCCCTCAACGCCCGGCGTGACGTCGTGCCATGGATGAATCATGCCGGAGGGTAGGGGCACCAAACGGCACCGGATGTTCGCCCCGGATCATCCCCGCCCCCGCGATCCCTCACCAGAGTTTGACTCCCCGCCGCCCACGGCCCGGGCTCTCCACGCTATCCTTCGCCCATGATCAGCATCGACTACACCAACTGCCTCGCGGACAAGGTCGGTTCTCACGGTATCGACCCCGCCGTCCTCGCACCCGGAAGCCCCGCCGCCGCGGCAGTTTCTCACAACACCGAGCGCCTCGCCAAGAGCCGGGGCACCGGGTGGGAACGCTGGCGCGATCTCCCCTTCGATCCGGTCCGTTCCACTCACCTCAAGGCTGTTCGCGAGGTCGTCGCCGCTCGCCAAGGGAAGTTCGACACGCTCGTCGTCCTTGGCATCGGCGGTTCGGCGCTGGGCAACATCGCCCTGCAATCCGCGCTGAATCCCCCCACCTGGAACCTCCTCTCGAACGAAGCCCGCAAGGGCTGCCCGCGACTCTTCGTCGTTGACAACGTCGATCCTGAGACCTTCGGCGCTGTTCTTGAGTTCTGCGAGTCCCAGACCGGCGGCCTCTCCCGCACCCTGTTCAACGTCGTCAGCAAGAGCGGCGAAACCGCGGAAACCGCGGCCCAGTTCATGGTGATCCGTGACATCCTCGCCCGCCGGATCGGTGCCAAAGCCTCCGAGCACATCGTCGCCATCACCGATCCCAAGAAGGGAACCATGCGGCAGATCTGCGACCGCGAGGGGTACGTCACCCTCCCGGTGCCCGACGGCGTCGGCGGTCGCTTCAGCGTCCTGAGCCCCGTCGGCCTTTTCTCCGCCGCCATGTGCGGGATCGATATCGAAGCCCTGCTCAACGGCGCGGCGGATATGGACCGCCGCTGCTCCAGCCCCCAACTCGTCGACAACCCAGCCGCGACCCTCGCGCTGCTGCTCGTCGAGCTTGGAACCAACCAGGGCAAGCCGAACCACGTACTGATGCCCTACGCGAACGCCCTCTACCTCCTCGCCGACTGGTACCGCCAGCTCTGGGCCGAGAGCCTCGGGAAGCAGAAGGACTCGCGTGGCGACATCGTCCACGCCGGTTTCACGCCGATCAAGGCTTTGGGCACCACCGATCAGCACTCGCAGATCCAGCTCTACCGCGAAGGCCCGAACGACAAGGTCATCGGACTCGTCGAAGTCGAGAAGTTCCGGCGCGAAGTTGCGATCCCGACGGGTCTGGGCGTTGACGCCATCAAGTACCTCGAGGGCTCATCCATCGGTGCGCTGATGAACGCCGAGAAACGAGCGACCGAGTACGCCCTGCTCGAGAGCCAGCGGCCCAACTACACAATCAAGTTCCCGACCATCGATGCCTACCACGTCGGCCAGTTCATCAACCTCTGGCAGATCGCGACCGCCTACGCCGGGCTTCTCCTCAACGTTGACGCCTACGACCAGCCCGCCGTTGAACTCGGCAAGCAGGCGACTTTCGGCCTGATGGGTCGCGCGGGATACGGCGAGCATCTCGATTCGGTCAACGGAGCCCTCGGCGGCGTCCGCAAGATGGTCTGACCACCGATCAACAGCCCGCGTCCCACCCCGCGAAGAACGCGATGATGTCGTCCCCGTCCGTGCCCCCGTCCTCGTTGTAGTCCATCTGGTTCGCGTCCCACAGCGAGAAGAACGCGATCACGTCGTCGGAATCGACACCCCCCGATCGATCGATGTCCGCCCGGCACCGAACCTCGCCCAGCAACGCGGCGAGTTCCCGCCGCGTGAGCTCCGTGTACCCCGCAGGACTCAGGTGAAAGGTGTCATCCGGTCTCGCGTACCAGCCGTTCGCCACCATCTCGGCGTACGTCGTCAAACCCAGGAAATCCGTGACCGCCGTGCGAGGATTGCTCGCCGCGATCGCCGCCGCGACCTGCCTGTACTGCGCCACCAACGGCGGATCCGCGATCATGAACGGGTGCGGCGGCACGATCTCAAAGAACAGGTCTTCCGCTGGCCAGCCGTTCAAGGTCCATACCTCGCTGATCCGCGCCATCATCGCCCGCAGATTGTCGTCGTACGCCGCGGGAGACGTCCCATCCGCAACCTGCCCCGGACCGACCGACGGCAGAGGCTCGCTCTGATCGTTCAACCCGCTCGCGATCCGAACGAGTACCGCGCCGCCCGACAGCGATCGGACGCCCGTGAAGTACAGCGAGAGCGTCGCGTCGCTGGACGCGATCAAAGCCGCGGCCATATCACGCGCACTCTGCCCGCCGTTCCCATAAAGCGACTGCACCGAAATGCCCGCGATCCGATCGGTGTTCTCCACACGCATCCAGTATCCGATGAACGGACCATCGATCGTCCCGAAAGGGTGCGCGAAGCGGAACTCCAGCCGCGACGGCCGATCCCCCGCGGGCAACGTCAACGAACGATCCACAGCAACGCCCCACGCATCCCCGCGCGTAAAGACCGGCGGCGAACTCGCCAGAATCTGGTACGTCGGCGCGGAGAGCCTTACCGTCGGCGTGAAAGACCCCAGCTGCGTGCCCGCGAACCTCCCGTAGGTCACCTCAAACCGCAGCGGCCCGCTGCTCCCGATCAGACTGTTCGCATCCAGAAACAACCCGTGAGTCGTCGGCCCCGGCACGCTGACGCCAGAAGGCACATACTGGTAGTTCGGCGGAAACAAACCGCTGCTCGCCGAGTTCAGGTATTGGCCTAGCTGCGCTGGCGCGCCCGAGGTCTGAAATCCCCCCGCCGTCCCGGCCCCGAATCCGAACCACGTGTGCCCGCACACCCCTCCACCACCGCCGGCCTCCCCGGGTGACAGCAAGCCCGTCGAGTACACCGGAAACCGTTCGGCCACCGCCAGCAAGAGGCCCGCCTCCCACCCAAAGTTCTGGAACAACTGGTTCGAGTCACCGATCCCCACAATGTCCACCCGCTCCGACCCCGCCCGAGCGAAGAACTCCGCCACGCCGGACTGTCCGCTCGCCACGCCCACTCCCAATACCAACGCTAAAGCCCCGCCGCAGCCTCTGGCGATCTTCCTCCCTCCCAACCTGTCGTCGTCACCTGGCATCGAGGTCATCCTCCTCAAACCCCCAACTGAGTACGCAACACAACCGGCGCAGTTGCCACCGCAGCTCCCAATCCGCGCCCGCCGCTCACATCCTGCCCCATCCGAAGGCACAACCCCCGCCGGGAAGGACCCCAATCGCCCGGGGCACACCACCACCGCCCGCAACGGTCGCACAAGCCCCCCATCCGCGCGCCCCCGAAGGTCCGATTTGCCGGCGATCGCCCGATCCCGCCTGAGCTACTTCTTCCGCTTCTTGAACCGATCCTTGATGCTCGGCGTGAAGCTCGATCCCCGGCCACCGAAGCTCGGCATGCCCTTGAGCCCGGGGATCATGTCCCCCATGCCCTTGCCGCCCATCTCCTTCACGGCCTTCACGCGGTCCGACGCCGAAAACTCCGCGAACTGCCGCGTCATCCGATTCACCGTGTCGAACTGCTTCACGAGCTGCGCCACATCGTCCGTGCTCGATCCCGAGCCCTTCGCGATGCGCTTGCGACGAGACGTGTCGATCGTCGACGGCGTCGACCGCTCCTTCTTCGTCATCGAGTTGATCATCGCCTCGACCTTGTCGAGTTGCTTCTCCTCGATGTGCAGGTCCTTCAGCATGCTGCCCACGCCCGGCAACAGCCCCATGATCTGCTTCAACGGACCCATCCGACGCAGCGTCTTCAGCTGCCCCAGGAAGTCGTCCATCGTCATCTCGCCGCGCTCCATCTTCTTCTGAAGATCCGCGGCTTCCTTCTCGCTGACCTGCTCCTGCGCCTTCTCCACCAGCGCGACCACGTCGCCCATCCCCAGGATCCGCCCCGCCACGCGCGACGGGTGGAACTCCTCGAGCGCATCGAGCTTTTCGCCGACGCCGACGAACTTGATCTTCGCCCCCGTCACGTGCTTCACGCTGATCGCCGCGCCGCCGCGAGTATCCGAATCAAACTTCGTCAGGATCACCCCGTCGACGCCCAGCTTGTCGTGGAACACCCGCGCCGACTTCACCGCGTCCTGCCCCGTCATCGCATCCACAACGAGGAAGATGTGGTGCGGCTGCAGGAACCGCTTCACCTGCCCGAGCTCGCCCATCAACTCGTCGTTGACGTGCAACCGCCCGGCCGTGTCGAGAATCAGCGTGTCCACCCCCGCCTTCCGCGCCGCCTCCAGCGCGCGACGACAGACGTCCACCGCCACCCCCACCGCCTTGCCGTACGCCGCGACCTTGTCCGGCTCCCCGTAGAACTCAACCTTCGCCCCGCCCTGCATGTCCTCACGAACCTGCCGGGCAACCGTCTCCAACTGCTCCACCGCCGCCGGCCGCTGCAAGTCCGCCGCCGCGACCATCACGCTCCGGCCACGCTTCTTCAGGTACGCCGCCAGCTTGCCGCACGTCGTCGTCTTACCCGACCCCTGCAGACCGCACATCATCACGATGGTCGGCCCAGGGCTCATCTTCATGATCGCCGACTCAGCCTCCACGCCAGGCTGCGGCATCTGCGGCATCAGGCTCTCGAGCGCACTCTCGCCCGGCTTGCTCTGCCGCGGCTCACCGCCAAGGAACTCGATCAACCGGCGGTGGACAACACCGATCATCTCCTCGCCGGGCCGCAGACTGTCGGTCACGCGGCTGCCGACCGCGTCCTCGAGCACCTTCGCGCAGAACTCGTCCGCGACCTCGACGTTGACGTCCGCCTCAAGCAACGAGGCACGGACGTCCGACATCGCGTCGCGGACGTTCTTCTCGGAGATCTTGTCCGTCCCCGAGAGCTTGCGGAAGAGGCCACTGAACGACTGTGTAATGCGGTCAAACATGCGACCCACAGCGTAGGACGGCCACCTCCCCCCACGCGACCGCTCCCCCGCTTCTCCTAACGCCCCCGGGGGCTCTCGCCCACTCCCTCCGCCGTCTGGTGCACCTGCGTCTCCCCACCCAGCAAGGCCGGCCGCACCGCGTACACCTCGTACCTACCCCCCGCCGTCAACACAAACACCAACACCGATTCTCCCTTCGCGAGCGTCACCCCGCTCACTTCCACCACCTCTTCCCCTTTCCCTCGAAAGCTCACCCCGATCCCCCCGCCCACCAGATCGCACCGCAGACTCAAGTCCCGCCCAACCGAGGCGTGCGCCTTGTCCGTGTCCGTCATCCGCACCTGAGCCTCCTGCCCCGCCTCCGTCACCACCGCAGGAACCGCGGACACGCTGCCCCCCGCGTTCTCCCGTAACGAGTCCATCATCCGCAACACCACCCCGTCGCTCGCCGCCACCGCCCACGCCCCCTTCACCCGCTCCCGCGACTGCGGATCATCCGGCCCCACCCGCAGCACGCCGCCAGCATCCTTCGTCACCAGCAGCCGTCGCACCCCCTCCCCCGCCGCGTCCGCCAGCGGCTTTGTGTCCGGCGCCGCCCACGACGTCGTGCTCATGATGTTCACCATCGTCATGAACTTCGCCCCAGCCCCCTCCGCCTGAACCTCCCCCGCCCGCGGCACCACCGTCGACTGCACCACAATCGTCCTCGCCGCATCTCCAACACCCCCCACCGTATAGATCAACACCTTCCCTTCCGGAACCACATGCTGCGAACGCGAGTCAATCGCCTCCCGCCCCGCACCCCGCTCGCGATACCGCAGCTTCATCGACACGCCCCCCGGCACCAACTGCGCCTCCACCATGACCTCAATCCCCTCGGTCATCTCCCCATCCGCCGTCTCAGCGCCCACCATGATCCGCGCCGGCTGCCCCTCCACCACGCGAATCCGCGGCGCCGAAAGCGTCGAGGCTTCCACACCAGGCTTCTTCAGAATCTCGAACGCCACCTCGCTCTGCATCACATTCTGCGACTCGCTTCCCTCCGCGCCGCTCGCCTCCGGCTCGACCATGATCGAACCGCGTATCACCTGGAACTGCATGTCGATCACATCGTTCCCCGCCACCTCATCAGCGCTGGACGCCCCCCCACCGCGCGCCGACCCCTCGCCCGCGCACGCCGCCAGCAGCAACCCCGCGCCCAACACCGCCAGCGCCTGCCCCACCGCCGACCATCGCCTGCGCTCCGCCAGCGCAGCGATCCGTCCCCGTACGCCCGCGCCAAACGCCAGCGAAGTCCCCCCACTCACGCCCCCCGCACGCGCCGAAACCACCAGCAACGCCTCGCCGTACCCGCGAGCATCGCCACCCGCAACCGTCGCCTCATCGCACGCCTGTTCCATGAGTGTCCTCACCCTCGCCGCAGCGAGCCAGATTGCAACCACCGGCCAGCACAACACGCACAACGCCTTCACCCCAAACGCCACCACCGGATCCCCACGCTTCACATGCCGTATCTCGTGCCGCTCCACCCACTCCGCTCGCGCCTCACCCACGCTCCTCGCAAGCCCCTCAGGCAACACGACCCGGGGCTTGAGCACCCCCGCGACCAACGGCCCCAGCCTCGTGTGCTCCACGATCACCACGCCCTCCCGCACCCGTTCCCCAACGGCCCCCACACGAATCGCTCTCGCCAGCCTCTCAACACCCCTCCACCACGACCACACCAACACCCCCACCACCGCAACCATCGCCCCCGCCACCCACACGCCCCACACCCCGCCCTGACTCCCAACCTCCGCGGCGCCACCGCTCGTCATCCCCATCACGCCCGTCGCGCCGCCCTCAACCCGACCGCCCACGAACGTCCACGTCCCGCTCATCCTCGCCACCCCGCCGCCCACCATCGACATCGCCCCCGGCCACGCAAACGGCACCAGCACCCGCAGCGGCACCAACGCATACAGCATCATCCGCCACGCCGCCGACACCCGCCGCGCCAGCAGCACGTCCGCAAGCACCACCCCCGCCAGCAGCACCAGCGCCTCCACATTCGCCCGCACCACCCACCCCGGCACCGCACGCCCCACGCCCTCAACCCAGTCCAAGAGCTCGCTCATCGCCTCACTCCTTGTCCTTGAGCAGATTCAGCAACTCCTCCCGCTGCTTGCGCGAGAGCCTCGCCTCCGACAACACAAACTGCAACGCCGACGCCGACGCCCCGCCAAACGCGGCCTCCACAAACCTCCGCCACGCCGACCGCCGCGCCGTCTCCGCGTTCACCAACGCCGTGTACTCCCACACGTTCCCCACCTGCCTCGCCCCCACCAGCCCCTTCTCCACCATCCGATCCAGCATCGTCTTCACCGTCGAATACGCCCACCCACGCGACGACTCCAGCGACTCCGCCACCCCACGCGCCGTGCTCGGCCCCCCATCCCAGAGCGCCTCCAGCACGTCCCACTCCGCATCACTGATCGTCCACTCCGCCCGTTCGCCGCTCATGCGCTCGCTCCCATGTGACAACCGTCGCCGACATACTACATATGTCGCACGTTCCCGTCAACTGTCGTGAGCCTTTCCCCCCGGATTCCCTCAGCTGTGCTCGAACGGCAGCGGATCCGCCACCCGCCCAGCCAGCCACTGGTTCACCCGAGGCCACACGATCTCCTTCATCACGATCTTGATGCACGCCGCCACCGGAATCGCCAGCAGCAAGCCGTAAAACCCCGCCAACACCCCGCCCGCGATCGACGCGAAAAGGATCGTCGGCGTATCCATATTCGTGCTCTTCCCCTGCACCCGGGGCGTCAACACGTAGTCATCCATCACCTGCTGAATCGCAAGCACCACCAGCGGCGCACCCACGATCCACCACCACTTCGACCCCACCCCGTCATCCCCCCCACCGCCGATCCACATCAGCAGCATCACCACCGGCACCGTCGCACCCGCCGCGTACGGCACCAGCGTCAACGCCCCAACCACCAGCCCCACCACCAGCGGCGCCGGCACCCCGATCGCCCAGTACGCCAGGATGTAATACAGAATCAGCACCGCGCAGATCGTCAACCGCCCGCGCACAAACCCCGCGATCACCGCGTCCATCTGCTGCACCAGGTCGATCACCTTCCCCTTCTTCCGCTCCGGGATCAACCCCTCCCAGAAATCCAGCACCTTCCCGTACCCCGTGCAGAAGAAGAAGAAAAAGAACCCCGTCAGAAACCCGCCGAAAATCACACCAAAAATCGACGACGCCGCGCCCACCGCCGCGCCCACCGCTCCCCCGCCCACGTTGATCGCCTGCTTCCCAATCGCCCCCGCGTTCCGATTCACCCACTCCAGCCCCCACATCCCCACGTCATACAAATCACTCAACGCCGCGCTGGGCACACTGGGCCCCACCACGCTCACATGATCCTCTTCCATCGGCGGATCCACCGCCGCCGTTCCGTCACCACCATCGGCCCCCACAACCCCGCCCGCATCCGCCTTCACATCCGCCGGCTCATTCGCCGCGCCCGCTTCTCCCGCGGGCTGCGGCACCGCGTCCGCCCCCGCCTCCGGCACCACCCGCTCCTTCTGCTCCGAGTCACGACGCCGCTTCGCCTCCTCTTCGATCTCCACGATCGAATCCCGGATCGACAACCACGCCGTCGGCATCCCGTTCCGCATCAACCCCGCGCGTTTGCCCTCATCGCCCGGCGCGCGAATCGACTGCACCGTCTTGTCCACGTTCCGCGCAATCGACTGCGCGAACCTCGCCCCCTGCACCGCCGCGAACCCAAGCCCCAGCGACACCGGCAGAATCACCACCACCAACGCCGCGAAAATCAGCCCGACCGCGATCCCCTTCCGTGTAAACAACTTCGTGGCCGTCAGCCTCCGCACCAGTGGCTCGCACAAGTACGCAAACGCCAGCGCCAAAAGCATCGGCACCGTCACCACGCTCAAGTGGTACCCCAACCAGATCAACCCCAACACCGCAGCCAGCAGCACCCCATCCCGGATCGGTTGGATCTGCCACAGGTGCGAACTCCGCCAATCCTTCCCCGCCTGCGATTTGCCTTCAGCCATGCCAACAGACTACCCGCGGCACCGCCGCGCCGCCCACCTCCCCGCCATCAGTTCTTTGAAAAACCGTCCCCGCTCACATCGCCGGCGTCAGATCCAGGAACGCCTCGTCGAAATCAAACACCCCGCGGAAATGCTCCAGTGAGTCGTCGTCGTTCTTCCGCATGATCCCCGCGTCCACCATCGCGTACACGATCCTGCCGAAGTCCTCGGTCCCCTCGATCGACCACCGCCGCAGCACCGTCCGGGCCAGCCGCCCGTACTGCCGCAACGCATAGTCCCGCAGCCCCATGCACAACTGCTGACCCGTCACGTGCCGGCTCTCCTCCTCAGGAGAGTCGTCGCCGTGCACCATCTTGACCGTGTGGGCCAACCCGTCCCTGACAAACAGGAACGCCGCCGGGGGAAACTTCCCAGCCTTGGGCTTCAGAACCTGCCACTCAGGAAAGTTGAGCTCGGACACGTACAACTCCTGATCAAGCCGTCGCGGGCCTTCTTCTTCGGACCAGTCTCTATCGGCTCCGAACCTCCGCGACACCAGCACCACCTTGGAAGGTCACAAGTCTAGGCCCCCTTCCCGCATCTAAGGCAACCCCACCAAACAAACGGCGATCACCCCCGGCTCACCGCTCGCGATCCCCGTTTCCACCACCGCAGCCGAGACTCAACCCACTCCCCAGCTCGCTCCCCAATCCCCACTCGCCGCCCACACTCCAGCACCCCGCGGCCAAACGCTCGCCCCCGCTCCACCTCCACCCACAACCCCTCACTCGTCGTCAAATCCACCCCGTTCAGGTGCAAGTCCACCCCCATCGCCCGGCACAGCGAACCGGGACCACGACACAACTCGTGATCCCGCAACTCCTTCCGACCCCGCGCCCTCCGCATCCGCTCCATCCCCTCATCTACCTCCACCGCTCGCACCAACACCGCCTGCGGATCCCCCTCATCCCCGCACACCACATTCAGACAGTGGTGCATCCCATACGTGAAATACACATACGCCAACCCCGCCCGCCCGTACATCGCCTCGTTCCGTCGCGTCCTCCTCCCGCCAAACGCGTGCGATGCGCCGTCCTCCACCCCGATGTACGCCTCCGTCTCCACGATCAGCCCGCTCAGCCGCTCCCCCTCCCACACGCGCACCAGGCGCTGACCAATCAGCCGGCGCGCAAGCGTCTGCGCCGTCGTTGAATAGAACGATCGCCCCGCGCGCTCCGCCATACTCAGCCCCCCCGGTACACCCAGCGAGGCTGCGCGTCCCCACGCATGACCGCGTCCAGCGGGTCCCGCTCCCACCCCTCAACCCCGCCCACATCCACCGCAATCACCCCCGCCGGCCGATCCCCCACCCCGAGCCCCACCGCCCCCGCCTCCACACCCAATCCCGCCGCCCCGTTCACCGTCGCCATCCGCATCAGATCGCTCGCCTCCACCCCGTCCCTCCGGCGTAGAAACCGCATCTCGTCCAGCACGCTGATCCGCTCCGAACTCGGCAGATTCACAATCGAGTCCGTCCCCAACGCCACCGGAATCCCCGCCGCCAGCATCTCCCGGTACCGGTGCGCTCCAAACGCCCCTTCTTGCCCAAAGTACGCCGACGCGCGCGGGCAGTACGCCACCGTGGCCCCGCTCGCCGCGAGCACCTCCAGATCCCCGTCTCCGCAGTCATTCACATGCGCCACGATAAACGGAGCCTCCCGGAGCACCTCCGCGAGATGCACGACCGGGCTCTTCCCCTTGCCGATCTCCTCCAGCATCTCGTCAGTCCAAACCCCCAGCCTCTCCAGCAGATCCCGCTGCGGCCCGCGCCCGCTCCCGATGAACTGCCGCTCCTCCGGCGTTTCCGCGAGATGCGTCGACAGCCTCAACCCCTTCTCCCGCGCCAACCCCGCCGCCCATCGGTACCCCCCCACCGACACCGTGTTCGTCGCGTGCGGCTGCAAACCAACCCGAAACCGCCCCGCCCCCTTCTCCTCCGTACCTTCCATCGCCGCCGCTGCCTTCGCGAGCCCCCCGCGCTCGCCCTTCCCAATCGCGAAGAACTCGACAAACGAAACGCCCCGCATCCCGCTCGCCGCCACCACGCCGTGCGGCACGAGCGACGGCATCCCACCCGGCGCACCCGCGATATCCCCCACCACCGCGGTCCCACCCCGCAACGACAACTCCACCCCCCGCGCAACCGACGCCGCGATCCCCTCCGCCGTCCCCTCCCGCTCCGACCTCACCACATCGACAAAGCCCACAAACCCCTTCGACGGGTCAAACGGCCGCGGCCCGATGTGCGTGAGATCCAGATGGGTGTGCGCGTTCACAAGCCCCGGCAAAACCACGCTCCGCTCCAGGCGAACCCGCGCCGCGCCCCGCGCCGCCGGGTGCGACCCCACCTCCGCCTCACTCCCTCGCGCCAGCACCAGACACCCCGCGCCCCCAACCTCCAGCAAAACCGCACGCGCGATCCCCGCCCGGGAATCCGCCACCGCCGCGGCAGAAATCAGGTGAACCCCCTCGCTCAGCAGTTCGTTCGCATCCACGCCCAACGATAGTGGTCCTAGACCCGCCCGCCATCCGATGATCTCTCTCGCTGGAACCCGGTCGCACCGCCCACCCCCGCGGCCACCCCGCCCGCCCGAAAAATCACCGCCAGTCACGAGGATCCGGCCCCGGCGTTCGGGACTCCGGCTACCATCCGCTCTATCGGATGCCTCGCGCGCACGGCGATGCCGGGCGACACGCTTTCAGCGTCCGGGACCCAGAAGGAGCGTTGGATGTTCACCCGCGTGAAACGACTTGCTGTTGCCGGCCTTGGCCTCACCCTCTCGCTGCTCACCCTCCAGGGTTGCGTCGGCCAGGGTGAATACGACAACCTCTACGAGACCAACGCGGCGCTCAAGAACCAGCTCGCCACCGCCGAACGCGAACGCGACGAGGCCCGCTCCTCCCTCGACCTCCTCCGCTCCCGCATGGGCTCGGGTGAGGGTGCACTCGCCGCCCTCGAGCGTCAGAACGCTGAACTCAAGCGTCAGCTCGATCAGGCCCTCGCCGATTACCGCGGCCTGCAGGACCGCTTCGGCAACCTCAAGTTCGGCCCCGTCGACGCCGAAACCGACGCCGCCCTGAAGGAGCTCGCCAGCCGCTACCCCAACCTTCTTTCCTACGACTCCGCTCGCGGCATGCTCCGCTTCAACAGCGATCTCACCTTCGACTCCGGCAGCGACGCGGTGAAGCCCGAGGCCACCGCCGCCCTCCAGGCCCTCTCCGAGATCCTCAACAACTCCGCCGCCATGGCCTACGACGTTGTGATCGAGGGTCACACCGACAGCCAGCGCATCAGCTCACGGACCGCCGCTCGTCACCCCACCAACCGCCACCTCTCCGTCCACCGCTCCATCTCCGTCATCAACGAAATGTCCCGCATGGGGGTCCAGCCGGCCCGCATGCTCGCCGCTGGCTGGGGCGAGTTCCGCCCTGCCGTCACCAACTCCCCCAGCGGCAACACCCCGCAGAACCGTCGCGTCGAGATCTTCTTCGCGAAGAGCTCAGGCAACGACGTCCCCGCTCCCGCAGCGAGCGACGCCGCCCCCGTCGGGTCGGGTGTCGGCAATCCCGACAACAACACCCCCCCGACGCGCCAGCCCGATATCACCAAGTAAGGCTCCAAACCAGCGTTACGAGTCACTCCCAACCGGCCGGATACGGCCGGTTTTTCTTGCGCAGTCCCCTTCAGACCCTTTCAAAACACAATCAAACAACAAAATCAAACCGATCAGCAAGATTCTTTAGAGAAAGACCCACAGAAAATCTTGGCGCATTCCTGCGCATCGCTTACCCTGATGGCTCGTTGCCTGAGCGTTCCCAGGTCGTCAATCCGTGTCTTTTGAGAGGAGTTCTCGCGATGTCCGCACTGATCCGTTCCACGTCCCTGCTCGCCGTCGCCGGACTCGCCGCGTCGGCACTCGCCCAAGCGCCCACCTGGGAGTTGGTTGTTCGCAGCAACATCGGCTTCGGCGATCCTGTTCCCGGCATGACCCTGGGCGAGATCTGGCGCACCGATCAAGGCCCCTTCGACAACCCGAAGGTTGACAACGCCGGCGGCGTCCTCTTCGGCGGGGTCCTCGATACCCTCGCGAACCCGGGCGGCACCGTCACCACGGCCAACCGCCGCTGCATGTTCTACGGCGTGCCCGGCAACGTTCAGTTGCTCGCTCGCGACGGCCAGAACGGAACCGGCCCCAACACCTTCACCAATCTCAACCTGCCGAATCCGAACAACTGGAACCACAACAGCTCCGCCACCGGCGGCACCGGCCTCGTCAGCAACCCGACGATCGCCCCCAACGGCACGATCTTCGTCGGCTCTTCGCTCTGGGGCGCAGGCGCGACCACCACGACCAACACCGCCTTCTGGACCGGTACCTACGACCTCGCCACCAACACCCGCAACCTGGCGATCGTCGCCCAGCGCGGCAATGTGCCCACCGGCGGCATCGCCCCCGGAACGGCCGGCGCGTTGTGGAACACCAACATGAACCTCAGCACGTCGCAGTACGGCGTGAACAACGCCGGCCAGGTGGTCTTCCAGTCGATCCTCACCGGCGGCGATGTCGTCGGCACCACCAACAACGACGGCCTCTGGATCGGCAGCCCCGGCTCGATCACCCTGCTCTTCCGCAAGGGCCAGTCCGCGCCGGCGAACGTGGGCGACGCGACCCTCCTGATGGACGCCGCACCCACCTTCGGTTTGTTCGCCAACGGCCGCGGCGATGCGGGCTGGGTCAGCAAGTACCGCCTGAATACCGGTACCGCGAACCCCGCCACCCAGAACGTCAACCAGAACGCGATCTTCGGTGTGATCAATGGGGAGCTCACCGAGCTCCTCCGCCAGAACACCCAGATCCCCGGCCTGCCCGACGGCATGCTCTCGGCCACTGGCAACGGCGCCCCCTTCAGCTTCGTCGCGGGCGGCTTCACCAACCCGGGTACCATCTTCGCCCACTGCAAGCTCGCGGGCGCTGGTGTGACCACCGGCTTCGACGACGCCTCGATCCTCAAGCGCGACCCCGCCTCCGGCGACTGGTCGTTCGTCGTCCGCCAGAACGACCAGACGGGCATCCCCGACGTCCAGTTCGGCATCTTCAACACCACCAACTCCCGCGCCAACAACCGCGGCAGCGTCCTCATGGCCGCGAGCCTCCAGGGCGCCGGCACCACGAGCCTCGACAACCAGGCCCTCTTCCTGTCCCTGAACGGCGGAGCCCCACAGCTCATCTACCGCGCCGGCACGCCCCTCAACCTCCCCGGTCTTCCCGCCGACGCCCAGATCACGACCAACAGCAGCCTCATCTCGCAGTCCGGGTTCGGCCTGAACAACCTCAACCAGGTTGTCTTCCAGAACGAGATCACCTCCGCCGAATACGCCACTCCGCGCCGGGCTGTCTTCGCCTGGACTCCCAAGGACGGGCTGATGGTGATCGCTACGCAGACCGACGCCCAGTGGGTCACCGACCTCGGCGCCGAGGCCACGCTCCTCACCATCGATCCCCGCTCCAACGGCGAGGGCGGTTGCCCCGGCTTCTCCGACACGGGCTGGATCGTCATGCGTCCGCAGGATGCCTTCCAGCACCAGGCCATCTACCGCGCACAGCTCACCCGGTGCGTCGGCGACTTCAACTGCGACGCCGCCGTTGACGGCGACGACGTGATCGCGTTCTTCGCCGACTGGGATAACAACAACATCGCGGCCGACGCCGATGGCTCCGGCGGCGTCGACGGCGACGACGTAATCTTCTTCTTCACCGGCTGGGACAACGGCTGCTGATCCGCCCCCGGCCCCCCGGGCCGGCCCCTGAACCACCCCGTCGCACGCGCTGCCGCGCGTGCGACGATTTCAAGTCCGTTGCACGCTCCCACCCCTGTATCGGAGAACATCATGCGCAGCACCCTGCTCCTGGCCCTCGCCGCGGCTTCGCCGGCGCTCGCTCAGCCCACGATCATCATGATGGGGCTCGGCGGCAACGACATCTCTCCAGACGGCCGTACAGTGCTCGGCGGCTTCTACGACGCCGAGAACAACCGTGGCCGGGTCGTCCTCCACAACTGGTTCACCGGGGCAGTCACCCCGACCGACGTTGAGCCTCTGATCGGCGTCATGCGCATGAGCGCCGACTCCTCAACGATCAGCTACGAAGGGCCGAACATCGAGGCCTTCAACAACGCGCTCAACTCGATCGCGTACGACGCGACAACCCCCGCCGCGTCGTGCAGCCTTGCCACGGTGTGGACCGCCGCCGGCGGCCGCCAGAACCTGGGCGTTCACACGAACGGCAACCGCTGCGGCACGACGATCAACACCGCCGCCGATATCTCCGACGACGGCCGCTACGTCGTCGGCGGCATGTACACCGCCGGCTCCTGCGGCCCGTTCCGCGCGTACATCAAGGACCGCACCCTCGGCACCATCACCCAGCTCCCCTTCTCCTTCGAAGGAGCGCCCGCCAACACCTTCGCCGACGCCAACCGCGCCAACGCCGTCAACGCCAACGGCACCGTCGTCGTGGGCTACGACAACAACAACCGCCCCACCGGCGGCCGCGTCCGCCGCCCGTGCGTCTGGCGCAAGAACGCCAACAACACATGGACCCAAACCGTGCTCGACCGCAACGGCGGTGAGGCCTACTGCGTCAGCGACGACGGCACCTACGTCGGCGGCACCGACAGCACCGGGGCCATGATCCGCTGGCGCTTCAACGGCTCGACGTGGGAGCGTGAGGTCTGCGCCAACGGACAAAACCGCATCCCCGGCGCAATGTCCGGCAACGGACAGGTGATGGTCGGCGACCAGTTCATCTGGAGCCCGGACATCAACGACGGCGTGACCATCGACATCCTTGATCACATGGCAACGCTCGGAACCTTCTACCCCGAGTTCGCCATCGGCAACCCCCTCGGCGCCGCCGTTCAGGGCGTGAGCGACGACGGCACCAAGATCCTCGTCCGCGCCGTGGACTCCCGCTCGCTGTGTCTTTCGACCTTGAGCAGCGCGATCATCTCGCTCGACGGCGGAGCCTGCGTGCCCCCGGCCTTGATCTTCCCGCCCGCCTCCGACACCGGCGTCGTCCCGGCTCCCGGCTACTACTTCTACGGCGTGGTCGTCAACATCTTCGCCTCCGGCTCCTGGCCGCTGAACTACCAGTGGCAGAAGCTCGACTCGAACGGTACCTGGGTTGACATGGTCGACGACATCTACTGCAACACCAACTACGGCGGCGCAGACTTCGACACCAAGGCCGTCACCACCGCCCAGCTCCGCCTGGGCTTCCTGAGCGACACCTGGCGCGGCCGCTACCGCTGCGTGGTCTCCAACTCCTGCGGCTCCTTCACCAGCCCTGTCGCCCGCATCACCGACTGCCCCGCCGACTACGACGCCAGCGGCGGCGTCGACGGCGACGACGTCATCGCCTACTTCGCCGATTGGGACCAGAGCCGCGACGAGGCCGACTTCGACAACAACGGCGGCGTCGACGGCGACGACATCATCGCCTTCTTTGCCAACTGGGACCAGAGCTGCTAATCGCCCGCACACGCCAAGCCTCACTCACTTTGGAACACATCATGAAGACCGCGCTCCTCGCAGCCCTCGCCCTCGCCGCCCCCGCCCTCGCCCAGCCCGTACTCATCGAGGCCCGCATCGGTGGCTCCGACATCTCCGCCGATGGCAACACCATCCTCGGTGGCTACTACAACGCAGAGACCAACCTTCCCGAAATCCTCAAGCTCACCCTCGGCGGCGACATCTTCCGCATCCCCATCGTCCCCCGTGACGGCGGGCTCTCCATGAGCGACGACCTCAGCATCGTCGCCTACGCCGGCGGCAACCTCGAGAACGTCAACAACGCCCTCAACTCCATCGCCTACTCCCAGCCCAGCCAGTGGGAGACCGTCTCGCTCGGCCGCACGTGGTCGCTCGCCACCGGCGACGTCAACCGCGGCATCCACCCCAACGGCAACCGCTGCGATTTCACCATCAACACCGCCGCGGACCTCTCCGGCGACGGTCGGTACATCGTCGGCGGCATGTGGACCGGCGGCCTCTGCGGCCCCTTCCGCGCGTACATCAACGACACCCAGACCGGCCAGTTCACCCAGCTCCCCTTCTCCTTCGAAGGACCGCCCGCCAACACCTTCGCCGACGCCAACCGCGCGAACGCCGTCAACGCCAACGGCACCGTCGTCGTCGGCTACGACAACAACAACCGCCCCACCGGCGGCCGCGTCCGCCGTCCCAGCGTCTGGAAGAAGAACGCCAACAACACCTGGACCCAGACCATCCTCGACCGCTTCGGCGGCGAGGCCTACTGCGTGAGCGCCGACGGCACCTACGTCGGCGGCACCGACAGCACCGGCGTCATGGTCCGCTGGCACTTCAACGGCACGACCTGGGACCGCGAGGCACCCGCCGGCGGCACCGGCCGAGTCCCCACCCACATGTCCGCCGACGGCAACTACATGGTCGGCGACATCTTCATCTGGAGCCCGGACATCAACGACGGCGTGGTCATTGGTCTGCTCGACTACGCCGCGAACCTCGGCTCGGTCTTCCCCGATTTCCAGATCTTCAACCCGCTCGGCGCCTCCGTTCACGGCGTGAGCAACGACGGAACCAAGGTGCTGGTCAGCGGCGTCGACCTGCGATCCCCCTGCCTCGAAACCTTCACCGGCGCGGTCCTCGATTTCGCCGGCCGCCCCTGCATCCCCGCCTCGCTCATCGGCGCCCCCAGCTCCGATACCAGCGTCGCCCCAGCCCCCGGGTACTACGCCTACGGCATCATCGTCAACATCTTCGCCACCGGCACCTGGCCGCTCAACTACCAGTGGCAGAAACTCGACCCCGCCACCGGCACGTGGAACAACATGGTCGACGATGAGTTCTGCAACACCAACTACGGTGGCCAGAACTTCGACACCAAGGCCGTCACCACCCAGCAGCTCCGCCTCGGCTTCCTCAGCAACACCTGGCGCGGCCAGTACCGCTGCGTCGTCTCCAACGCCTGCGGTTCCTTCATTAGCCCCGTCTCTCGAATCACCGACTGCCCCGCCGATTACGACACCAGCGGCGGCGTCGACGGCGACGACGTCATCGCGTACTTCGCCGATTGGGACCAGAGCCGCGACGAAGCCGACTTCGACAACAACGGCGGCGTCGACGGTGACGACATCATCGCCTTCTTCGCCCGCTGGGACCAGAGCTGCTGAGCACACATCTGGGGGTCTCTCCCCTTCTCACACGGACGGCGGCCTCTCAGGGCCGCCGTCGTCTTTTTTTGCCGGGTGTATCATCCCCCCATGCTCCTCCGCACCGCCTGCATCGCCGTCGCCCTGCTCGCCGCCTCATGCCCCGCGCAGCAGGTTTCGCCCGCCGCACCCGCGCACCAAGTCGAGCCCCGCGACCTCGCCGACGTGCTCGAACCCATCCGCGCCAAGCACGGACTCCCCGCGCTCACCGCCATCGTCTTCACCGACCGTGCGGTTCTGGCCCGCGGCGTCTGCGGCGTCCGCGCACTCGGTGACCCCACTCCTGCCACCATCAACGACCTCTGGCACCTGGGCTCGTGCACCAAGGCCATGACCGCGACCCTCATCGGCTCCATGGTCGATCGCGCCGAGCTCTCCTGGGATACCAAGCTCACCGACCTCCTCCCCGACCTCGCGGCTCGCATCCATCCTGGATACGCCGCAGTCACCCTCCGCCAACTGCTCACGATGACCGCCGGCGTGCCCTCCGATCTCAACGGCGACGGACTTTGGAAGAAACTCTGGGAACACGAAGGCTCCCCGCAATCGGCCCGCGCCCTGCTGTGCGAGGCCCTGCTCACCAAGCCACCCCACCACGCGCCCGGCTCGGCGTTCCTCTACAGCAACGCCTCCGTAACCATCGCGGGCCACATCGCCGAGCTGAAGGCCGGCGCCCCGTTCGAGACGCTCATCGAGGAGCGACTCTTCAAGCCGCTCCAGATCACCACAGCCGGCTTCGGCGCACCAGGCACCGCGGATGCCGTGACCCAGCCCCGCGGGCATCACGAGGACGATCGCCCCGCGACTCCGGGCAAGTCGGCGGACAACCCCGCCGCGATCACACCCGCCGGCCGCGCCCACATGTCGATGGACGACTGGGCCAGGTTCCTGATGCTGCACGTCCGCGATTCCGACGGGAGCATCGTGAGCGAGGCCACCATGCGCGAGCTGCACCGGCCCGAACTCAACGACTACGCGATGGGCTGGCGGACGGCCAAGCGCGGCTGGGGGGGCGAGGTGTTGACCCACGGGGGCAGCAACACGATGTGGTTCTGCGTGACCTGGATCAGCCCGGAGAAGCACTTCGGGGTTGCCGTAGCGACCAATACCGCCGCGCACGATGCGGCGAAGGCCGCCGACGAGGCCGCGTTCGCGTTGATCCAGGAGTTCGGGAAGGCGGAGTAGGCGGGCGCATACCCTTGGCCATGGCCGAGAACCCCTATCCCAACACGACAGCGCCGGGGCCGGTGCTGGTCGTCGCGTCGCTTGGGCGCGGGGTCCTGCAGACGGTCGCGGGGTTCGGCCGGTTCATGCGGTTCGCTGGCGCGACGATGGTGGCGATCGGGGCCGTTTGGACGTGGGCCCGGCATGGGCGGCTGTCCAAGCAGCTGTTCTTCGTGGGCACGATGTCCGCGCCGGTGGTCGCGCTCACTGGGGCGTTCATCGGGATGATCCTGGCGCTCGAGAGCTTCCGGCAGT
>JBIKMF010000265.1:0-5869 GCA_044359425.1 Phycisphaerales bacterium | reverse complement strand
CCTCCCCAGAAGCGGTACTGCCTCGGATCGTCCACAGTGAACGTGACGTCGAACGTGCTGCGTGCGCTCGCCGAGAAGAACTGCATTCCGCCGTTCGAGCCACATCCCCCTTGGGTAAACATGCCTTCGTCGAGGAGTACCGACGACTGCGACGCCCACGCACCGGTCCCGTAGATGCTGCTCGCGCTCCGGGATGCTTGGAAGCTGCCGAAGTCCGGAGCACTCGCACCGTCGCTCGACGGTGCCGCCAACGCACTCACGCTTCTCGACTGCGCATTGTATGTGATGCCACCTTGCGAAACCCCGCAGGTCCACACCAACACCGCGACGCCGACAGAGGTCCGAAGATTGCACATGTGTATCTCTCCTCGAGGCGACATGAAACGCGCCGCTCGCGCGTACTCGCCTCTTGCGGGCCAAGGGCCCTCTCCCGTGCCCGGGAACTCGCCCTCTGGTGTCCGCCATCAACACTAGTGGTTGCCGCGTGCCACCACCGCAGGGAGTTTTCCCCGATCTGACGACACGCCACTCCCGCTGTACACTCAGCGCCATGTTCCCCGCACTCCTCTCGCTCGTGCTGCTCACCCAGCCCACCGACAGCCTCGTCTTCGACCGCCCCGCGGCACGATTCACCGAGTCCGCCCCCGTCGGAAACGGCCGATTGGGCGCGATGGTCTTCGGGGGTACCACCACCGAAACGATCGTGCTCAACGAGATCTCGCTGTGGTCCGGCAGAGTGCTCGACCAGAACCGAGAAGGAGCGTGGAAGAACCGCGCGGCCATCGTCGATCTGCTCATGCAGGGCAAGAACACCGAAGCCGAGCAACTCGTCAACCACACCTTTACCTGCGATGGCCCAGGGAGCTCGCAGGGCAACGCGCTCGACGGCCCTTACGGCTGCTACCAGGTCCTGGGAACCCTTACGCTGCGATCCGATTCTCCCGATGCCCAGGTCAGCGGTTACGAACGTTGGCTTGACCTCGCAAACGCCGAGTGCGTCACGAAGTTCTCGATCGGTGGTTCCACTTTCACCCGAGAGGTCATCGCTTCATACCCCGATGATGTCGTGGCCTGCCGTATCACCGCCGCGGGTGACCGTCCCCTCGATCTCGTCGTCTCTCTTTCCCGTCCACAGCGAGCCTCGATCACCGTCGACGGTTCCGATCTCGTCATGCGAGGCCAGCTGAACGACGGTGAAGGTGGTACACAGGGTCTGAAGTACGTCTGTCGCGCACGGGCCCTCGTGGACGCGGCCGGCACCGTGACTCCCGTGGATGGCGGTCTCCGCATCAGCGGTGCCCGTGAGGCAATCGTGCTGGTCTCCGCCGCCACCAGCTACTCCGGCCCGATCCAAACCCGGTACCCCGGTGACCGCTACGAGTCGTTCGTACGCGAAACGCTGGACGCCGCCGCGGCCCGCCCTTGGACAGATCTCGTTGCTCGTCACCGCGAGGATTTCCGGGCACTCGAGGGGCGCGTGACCCTCGACCTCGGCGCCGCCCCGAAGGACTCGACCCACGCCAGGCTCCTGGCGCTCGACAAAGGCGAGGCCGACCCCGCGCTCGCCTCGCTTCTCTTCCGATACGGTCGATACCTGCTGATCAGCTCCTCACGGGCCGGGGGGCTCCCCGCGAATCTCCAAGGACTCTGGGCCGAAGAACTCCAAACCCCGTGGAACGGCGACTACCACACCAACATCAACGTGCAGATGAACTACTGGCCGGCAGAAGTGGGGGCCCTCCCCGAATGCCATCTCCCCCTCGTCTCACTCATCGAAGCACTTCGAGAGCCCGGCGGTCGCACCGCCGCGGCATACTACAACGCTCCGGGTTGGGTCGTCCACGTCATCACCAACGTCTGGGGCTACACCGCGCCCGGCGAGAGCGCCTCGTGGGGATCAACGCTCAGCGGCGGCGCGTGGCTCTGTGCGCACCTCTGGCAGCACTTTGAGTTCACGCGTGACACCGAGTACCTGCGAAGGGTTTACCCCATCCTTCGAGACGCCTCCGCGTTCTACCACGCGGTCCTCGTCGAACTCCCCGATGGACGACTGGTGACCGCGCCCTCCAACTCGCCCGAGAACTCCTTCCGCCTCGCGAACGGCCAGACCGCCCACACATGCCTCGGCCCAACCATGGACCAGCAGCTCCTCCGAGAGCTCTTCTCCAACACCGTCGCCGCCGCGGAAATCCTGGATATCGACCCCGAGACTCGGACGTCCCTCCGTGGCATCGCCTCGCGCCTCGCGCCGCACGCGATCGCCCCGGACGGCCGCCTCCAGGAATGGCTCGAGCCATACGAAGAACCCGAGCCTTCCCACCGCCACGTCTCCCACCTCTACGGCCTCTACCCCGCGCACCAGATCACCCTTCACGGAACCCCCGAGCTCGCCGCCGCCGCCCGAAAGTCCCTCGAACGTCGCGGCGACCGCAGCACCGGGTGGAGCATGGCGTGGAAGGCCTGCTTCTGGGCCCGCCTCGGAGATGGCGACCGCGCGGAGTCCCTCCTGCGGCAAGCCCTTACGCCCGTCGCAGACGCGGGCTTTGACTACCACAATCGCGGCGGCTCCTACCCCAATCTCTTTGGTGCGCACCCGCCCTTCCAGATCGACAGCAACTTCGGTGCCGCCGCCGCGGTCGCCGAGATGCTCCTCCAAAGCCACCCCGAACGCGAGGGCGAACCGCCCACCATCAATATCCTGCCCGCTCTCCCCAAGGCTTGGCCGTCAGGTCGCGTTACCGGGCTTCGTGCCCGTGGCGGGCTCACTGTGGATGTTCAGTGGGAGGCTGGGGCCCTCACGCGGGCCACGGTCCGGCGGATCCCGGGTTCGGTCCAAGCCGCCGATGGGGTCTTCGTTCGAATGCCGGGGATTCCCGCGCGATTCCCTCTCCAACTCGACGGCGACGGCGCGTGGGAGTGGCCGGGCGGCGCCCCGTAAACAGCCGGGCCTAGCGTGTTTCCAACCCCAAGTGTCTCGCCAGTTTTGCGGCTGGTGGTATGTCGCGGTCGCCCACACGGTCCCCGGAGGGCAAGCGGGAGAAGAAGCCCGGTGGGGCCGTGCCGATCGCGTCTAATCACCTCGAAACTCTTGTTACCGGACCATCCGAGGAAGTCCTGTCGTTCCAGAGGCACGGCGAGGCTGCGAAGGACGGGCCAAGATTATGCGAGAAAGATGGAACCAATCCGTCCCGACGGGATGGCGGTTCCGCCTGTATGGGTTACACTCAGGTTGCCTATGGCGTGAAGAGGTTTTGTCACGCCTTGCATCATGAGGTGCACCCCCTCCGGTCACGTGGTGCGGGTTGGTTGAGGACAAAGCCGCGTGTGTGCGACACGTAGCTCCGCGTCCCTTGTGTCTAAACATGGAAGGAATGTGTATGAAGAAGGCTCTGGAGTTGGCCCTTGCCGCCGGTATGTGCTGTGCGCTCAGCGGCGTCGCCGCGGCGCAGACGACGTTCTCGTCCACGACGACGCCCGTGGCGATCCTCGACACCCCGACGATCGACAACTCGATCGTGGTCTCGGGCAGCGGGATCGTGATCGGCGACCTCGACGTGCGCATCAACATCACGCACACCTTCGACAGCGACCTCGACATGGTCCTCCTCCCCCCGGGCGGTGCGGAGTACATCCACCTCGCCACCGACGTCGGCGGCGGGGGCGACAACTTTGTGAACACGGTCTTTGATCAGGACTCCGGGACCGCGATCACCGCGGGCGTGGCCCCCTTCACTGGCAACTTCCGCCCCGAGGGCGGCGTGGCCGCGTGGATCGGCACGATCCCCCTCACCGGCCTCACCGCGCTGACGAACCTCGACAGCGTGAACAACCGTCCCGCGGACGGCACCTGGACGCTCCGCATCGACGACGACGCGGGCGGCGACGTGGGCACGCTGAACAGCTGGGCCTTGATCGTGACCGCCATCGGCGGCCCGACCAACCCCGTCGGCACGTCCACCCTTGCCCCGACCTCCGGCACCGTGGGCGCCACCACGCTCGCGACCGTGACCGTTGTCCCCGGCACCTTCCCGCCCAGCACCGGCATCACCGTAGTGGCCAACGCCTCGACGCTCGACGCGGGTTCCGTCGCGCTGCTTGACAACGGCATCTTCCCCGACGCCTCCGCCGGCGACAACATCTTCACGGCGAACATCATCGTCGGCGCCAACGCCGCCCTCGGCGCGCAGAACGTGGTCTTCACCATCGACGACGAGCAGGTTGAGCACAACGCCACGACCGCGACTTCGGTCTTCACGGTGAACCCGCCCCCCTCTCCGAACGACGCCTGCACGAGCCCGGAAGTCATCCCGGTTGCCTCGCTGCCTTACGCCTCCGGCCCCTCGTTCATCTTCGGGAACGTCCGCGCACCCGAGCTCGGCATGAGCTGCTCCGCCGGCGGCGCGACCAACATCAACTCTTCGGTGTGGTACTCCATCACCCCGACGCAGGACGGCAACTACCGCTTCACGACCTCGCAGAACCTGGCCACCGGCAACAACATCGCCGACACCGTCATCGCGATCTACAGCAGCGCTGATGGCACCTGCGGCTCGCTCACCGAGATCGCCTGCGACGACGACGGCGGCGTGGCCGCGAACGGCAACGAGCTGCAGTCGGACAAGACGGTGGCCCTCACCGCCGGTACCACCTACTTCGTGCAGGTCGCCAAGTGGGCCCTCACCGCCCCGACCGCCGCGAACACCCTCGGCATCTGGGTCGACCTCCCGAACACGGCTCCGGTCGTCGATGGTGGCTTCGCCCCCTTCGTCAACGTCAACAACTGCGGTTCGGCCGTCACGCTCGTCACCGCCGCGGTGACCCCCGGCGGCAATCCCACCAGCACCGAGCTGCAGGTCACCGCAGATCTGACCGCACTGGGCGGTTCGTCCAACACCCAGCTCTTCGATGACGGCACCAACGGCGACGTCACCCAAGACGACAACATCTTCAGCCTCTCCTACACCGTCCCGGCCAGCGCTGTTCTTGGTCTTTCCCAGCCCATCTTCACCGTGACCGACGCTCAGGGCCGCAGCAGCACCGATACCGGTGACATCACCATCGTCGCCTGCCCGACCGGCGCCTGCTGCACCGGCACCTCGTGCACCATCCTGACCGAGGCCGACTGCCTCAACGCAGGCGGCACGTACATGGGCGACAACGTCGGCTGCACCAACGGTGACGGCTACGTCTTCAGCGACTCCACCAACGCCCTCGAGGACATCTCCGGCACGGGCACCAACCTCGGCCTCACCGACGACTCCAACGCCAACGCCCTCATCGGCTTCAACTTCACCTACTTCGGCAACTCCTACTCCGACGTCTTCGTCAGCTCGAACGGCTTCCTGAGCTTCGGCGCCGGCTCCAGCGCCCTCGGCAACGGCGCCATCCCCTCCGCCGGCGTTCCCAACAACGCCCTCTACGCGATGTGGGACGACCTCAACCCCGGCGCCGCTGGCGGCGTCTTCTACCAGACCCTCGGCACCAGCGGCGTTGACCTCCGCTTCATCGTCCAGTGGAACGCGGTCCCGCAGTTCGGTGGCACCGACTCCAACACCTTCCAGGTCGTCCTCTTCGAGAACGGTGACGTCGAGTACCGCTACGCTGCGATCTCCGTCTTCACCGACGCCGATGCCACCGTCGGCGCCGAGAACGCCGACGGCACCGCCGCCACCAGCGTGGCTGCCTCGTCCATCGGCTCCAACACCGCCAAGCGCCTCGCCTTCATGCCCGGCGGCCCCGTCTGCTCCGGCCCCTCCTGCGCCTGGCAGGCCGACGGTTGCTTCGCCGACTACGACAACAGCGGCGGCATCGACGGCGACGACGTGATCGCGTTCTTCGGCGACTGGGACGGCAGCCTCGAGTGCGCAGA
>JBIKMF010000264.1:0-5879 GCA_044359425.1 Phycisphaerales bacterium | reverse complement strand
GGTGAAAGTGCGGGCGATGTCGCGCGGGATGCGGCAGAAGCTTGGGCTGATCCTCGCGCTCGCGCACGAGCCGCGGGTGCTGATTTTGGATGAACCGACGACGGCGCTCGATCCGCTGATGCAGGAGCGGGTGCGGGGGATGCTGCGGCGCATGGTGAGCGCGGGGCACACCGTGTTTTTCTCGAGTCACACGCTGGGCGAGGTGGAGAACCTGTGCGACCGCGTGGCGATCGTGCGGTCTGGGCGGATCGTTGCGGACAGCACGCTGGTGGAGTTGCAGCGGACCGCAGGGCACGAGGTGGCGATCGAGTGGGCGGACGACGCGGCGGGGCGTGAGGCGGCGGGCGCGGCGGTTCCCGCGGGGCTCACGCTGGATCATCAGACGGCGCGGAAGTGGGAGGGGCGCTTCACGGGGGACATGCGGGAGTTGCTCGCGTTCGCCGCGGGCAAGCCGGTGGTGGACTTCCGGGTGGCGAGGCCTGATCTTGAGTCGCTGTTCCGTCGCTACTACACGGACGAGGGCGTGGGAGGCGAATCGTGATCGTGAATCTGGGCTTGGTGCGTCGGTCGTTGCGGGAGTTGATCCCGGTCTCGCTCGGCTTTGGCATGTTCACGGGGACGGTGGTGGGGTTGCTTTCGTACGCGCTGCCTCAGGTGCAGGCGCGGTTCATGCGGCGCGGGTTCATTCCGCCGCAGGTTCGGCAGTTGCGGAATGCCTTGTTCGGGGTCGACACATCGGACGCGGGGATCGCGGAGGTGGCGTTCTCGATGGTGTGGATCCACCCAGTGCTGATCATCCTGCTTTTCGCGCACGCGATTCTGGTGTGCACGCGGATCCCCGCGGGTGAGATCGAGCGAGGGACGGTCGATGTGCTGCTCGCGATGCCGGTCTCGCGGTGGAAGCTGTTTCGCAGCGAGACCGCGGCGTGGTTGATGACCGCCGCATTGGTGCTCGGGCTGGCGTTTCTGGGGTGCTATGTGGGAACGCGGTTCGTGACGCCGGATCAGCTCCCGGATTTCGGGCGGCTGGCGATGAACCTGGTCAATCTCGGACTGGTGTACGGCGCGGTGGGGTGCGCCGCGCTCGCGATTGCCGCGGGCGTTGATCGACGGATGCGGGCGGTGATGGGCGTTCTGGTGGTGACCATCGGGACGCTGATGGTGAACTTCCTGGAGCCGCTGTGGGAGCCGGCGAAGCACGCGGCACCGCTGAGTCTGTTGCACTACTACAAGCCGTTCGCGGTGATCAAGACCGGCGAGTGGCAGGTGAAGGACCTGGCGATTCTGGCGGGCGTGTGCGCGACGCTATGGGTCACGGCGGGCGTGATCTTCTCGCGACGGGACATCACGACGACGTAGTGGGTGACGGAACGGAAGAGGAAGCTGGGGCTTACTCGGCCTCGTCCTCGTCTGGGAAGAGCGACTCGACTTCGTCGTCTTCGGCGCGTTCGAGGGGCTTCATATCATCGGATTCGTAGAGGTTGGCGACCATGTCGACGACGAAGCCTTCTGCGCCCTCGGGGAGGTAGTCGTGGATGGCGTCGAAGGGGCTGACGACCAAGGCGCCTTCGGGTTCTTCGGTGGTGAGGACGATGGCCTCGTCCTGTTCGTCCTTGAGGACGGCCCACTTGAGCCGGTAGGCGAAGCGGAGGTACTCACCGAGGGCGGCGCCGATGGCGTTCTCGAGGGTCTCGGCGTCCGGGCGGTCGGCCTCGGGCTGGGCGTGCCACCAGCGGATGATGTGGTCGGCGATTTCCGGGGTGTCTTCGCCTTCCTCGGGCTCGATGCCGATATCGGCGCTGAGTTCGCAGCAGAATCCGACGCAGGAACGGAGGGCGTCGAGGTGGTCTTCGCTGAGGGGCTGGAACTGGTAGGAGGGGTCAGGCATGTGGGCTCCGGGGCTGGAAATGGACCGCCGGAGGATAGCCGCGGGCCAAGACCCCCGCCGGTGGTCCTACCCTTGACCCGCATGAGCACCCCGACCCCCACGAGCACCCCCTCCAGCACCCCCTCCAATACCCCGGCCGGTACCCCGACCCCGACCCTCGCGGAGCTGACGCGGGAGTACATGGCGGCCGAGGCCGCGATCAAGCTCGGCGGTGGCGTGAAGGCGATTGAGCGGCAGCACGAGAAGGGGCGATTGACGGCGCGGGAACGGATCGCGCTGCTGATCGACAAGGGCACGACGCTGCAGGAGTACGGCCTGTGGTCGGCGTACGAGATGTACAAGGAGCACGGCGGGGCTCCCGCGGCGGGTGTGGTGACCGGCATCGGTTGCGTCAACGGCCGGCGGTGCATGATCATCGCGAACGACGCGACGGTGAAGGCCGGGGCGTTCTTCCCGATGACCTGCAAGAAGATCATCCGGGCCCAGCAGATCGCGATGATGGCGCGGCTTCCGCTGCTCTACCTCGTCGACAGCGCGGGCGTCTTTCTGCCGCTGCAGGAGGATGTATTCCCCGACACCGACGACTTCGGCCGCATCTTCCGGAACAACGCTGTCATCTCCGCGATGGGGATCCCGCAGATCGCTGCGATCATGGGCTTCTGTGTGGCCGGCGGCGGGTACCTCCCCGTCCTCTGCGACACGCTCCTCATGACTGAGGGCTCGGGCCTCTACCTCGCCGGCCCCGCGCTGGTGAAGGCCGCGATCGGGCAGGACGTGACGGACGAGGAACTCGGCGGCGCACAGATGCACGCGGAGGTGAGCGGGACGATCGACTTCCGCGAGAAGGACGATCAGAGCTGTATCACCCGCCTCCGCGATCTCCTCGGCAAGTACGGCGGCTTCACCGCGGCGACGCGTCGCGCGACCACGAGCGTTCGGTCGGATCACGACGTGTACGAGGCGTTCACGACCAAGCCCGGTGCGCAGTACGACGTCGAAGCGATCATCGCGTGCCTCGTCGATGCTCGCGCGGAGAAGAACGCCGAAGGCCTTGAGAGTCTGGCACCCGACTGGGACGAGTACAAGGCCGAGTACGGCCAGTCCATCGTCTGCGGCTACGCGAAAATCGGCGGCTTTCCCTGCGGAATCGTGGCCAACCAGAAGAAGCTCGTTCAACGCACGATGGCCGGCGGCAAGACCGGCCCGACCAAGTCCGTGCAGATGCCGGGCGTGATCTACGACGACAGCGCGGACAAGTCCGCGCGCTTCATCATGGACTGCAACCAGCGGAAGATCCCCATCATCTTCCTGCACGATACCACCGGCTTCATGGTCGGCCGCGACTCCGAGCAAGGCGGCATCATCCGCGCGGGCGCGAAGATGGTCAACGCCATGAGCAACTGCGTGGTGCCCAAGATCGTCGTGATCACCGGTGGCAGCTATGGCGCCGGCAACTACGCGATGTGCGGCCGCGCGTTCGACCAGTTCCTCGCCTTCGCGTGGCCGAGCGCCAAGTGCGCCGTCATGGGCGCGAACCAGGCCACGGGGGTTCTCACCACCATCGAAGAAGCCTCCCGCAAGCGCAAGGGCGAGACCATCGATCCCGAGACGCACAAGCAGATCTACGCCGCGATTCATGCGGGCTACACCGAACAAGCCGACATCCGCCACGCCGCGGCACGCGGCTGGCTCGACCGGATCATCGAACCGCACAACACGCGGGCGGAGTTGATCGCGGCGCTCGAAGCGGCGAATCAGGGCTGGGACTACGGGCAGCCGTTCAAGACGGGCGTTTTGCAGACGTAAGAAAGCGAAAAGCGAGAATGATGAGCCTCCGGTGCCACGACAACCCGCTTCGGGTTGTCGTGGGAACTGATTGTGCTGAGTTCCCCAGGGCGACGTGAGCCGCTGCCCCATCTCACGGAAACCGAAGCGGCTTCCGTGCCAGCGGGCCGCGTGCTCTCTGCAGCTTGCGGGACGGAATCCCCGGCCAAGCTCGCACCCAACTCTCCCAGTAACCCCGCGACTATCATTGTTCATGCTCCTTCGCGGCATCCAGTTCCCCGAACAGCCACTCGCCGAGTTCTGCCGTCGGCACGGCGTGACGCGCCTCTCGTTGTTCGGTTCAATCCTCCGAGACGACTTCAGGCCCGACAGCGACATCGATGTGCTCGTCGAGTTCGCGCCGGGTAGCTCCTACAGCCTGCTTGACCTCGGCGGCATGCTCATGGAACTCCGCGAGATGCTCGGGCGCGAAGTCGACCTCAAGACCCCTTCCTTTCTCTCCCCGCGCTTTCGTGAGCAGGTCACGCAAGAGGCAAGGGTCCTCTATGCCGCATAAGGGCAAAGATGCTCGGCTCTCCGACCGGGAGCGGGTTGAACACATGTTGCTGGCGGGAACAGATGCGAGTGGGGTACCCTTTGATCTCCCATGCCCACCATCGCCGCCATCGCCCTCGGGTCCAATCTCGGTGATCGCCGCGCGACGATTGTCGGGGCGCTGGCCGCGATCGGTCGGATTCGCGCGACGCGACTGTTGGGCAGTTCTTCGTTCCACAACACCGCGCCGGTTGGGCCGATCGCGCAGGGGGAGTTCCTGAACGCTGCCGCGGCAGTGGAAACACAGTTGCCTGCGGGCGAGTTGCTGGCGGCGTTGCACGGCATCGAGCGCGAGTTCGGTCGGGATCGGACGCGTGAGCAGCGGTGGGGGCCCCGCACGCTCGATTTGGACCTGCTGCTATACGGCGATCAGGTGATCCGGGAGCCGGACCTGGAGGTGCCGCATCCGCGGATGAAAGAGCGGATGTTCGTGCTCGGACCGCTCGTAGAGGTCATGCCGGCGGCGGTGATTCCGGGCGCGGGCACGGTTGCGGAAGCGCACGCCGCGCTCGTACGTACAATGGGAACGGCATGAACACTCGCTTTCTCGCGGCAGGGTTTCTTTCGTTCCTGATGGGCGGGGCTGTATCCGCGCAGCAGCCGGAGCCGCAAGGGATCGATCCCGCGGTGTGGATGGACGGGGTTCGGGCGGCGTACAGAGACACGCTGGTTCACGAGCAGCACACGATCACGGTGATTCCGCCGGGCGGTGATCCGACCTCGGCGCAGGTCGTGACGCGGACGGTGGCGACCGAGGGCGGATCGCGGACGTGGGTGCGGCTTGGGCCCTTTGATGTGTTGATCGAGCCGGGGCGTGCCGCGGTGATTCACCGGCACAACCGCAAGACGGTGCTGATGCGTGAGGGCGGGTCTGGGCTTGGGCCGTTGTTCGATGTGGTGCCGCGGATCCCGCTGCCGCAGATCGCGTGGCTTGTGGGTGGTGGGGAGAGTGGGGGCGCGGCGTTGTCGGAGCTTCAGCCGCTGGGGTCGTGGTTTGAGGGTCTGGTGTTGGAGCGGGTGAGCGTGGGACCGGATGGGCTTGCGACGACGGCGGTGGGGGCGTTGGTGGATGATCGGCCTTCGGTCGAGGTGCGGGTGGATGAGAGCAACCGGGTGGTCGACTTCACGGCGCGGGTGGCGACGGAAGAGGGGCCGGTTGGGGAGATGCGGATTATCTCGCGGGAGATCGACAAGGAGCCGGTGCCGGAGTGGGCCGAGTTCGTCGCGGGTCGTGAAGCGGTCGCATCGCTCGCGCTGCTGAAGGCGGAGCAGAGCCAGATCCCCGCGGGCACGGTGATGCCGGGGTTGGGGTTCATGACGGGCGCGATGGAGGGGTGGGATCACGAGGCGGTGCTCAAGGCGGCGGAGGCGTCGCACCCTGGGAGCAGGCAGTTGTTTGCGATGGTGGTCTACGACGCGGGGAAGCCTGCGTCGGTGGCGGATGCGGCGGGCGGATTTGTCAGTGCGTACCGGGCGGGGCAGCAACTGCGGCGTCAGAGCGCGGTGGATGCTCGTCAGCTCCCGCACCTCATTCTTGTGCCCGTGGGTGTGGTGGGGGTCGATGACTTTCGGCCCGATGCGCTCAAGCAGCGCGAGGCGAAGTGGGCGGAGG
>JBIKMF010000025.1:0-20432 GCA_044359425.1 Phycisphaerales bacterium | reverse complement strand
GTCTCCGTCGGCGGAAAGCTCCCCGTGCTCGTCAAGCTCAAGGAGGCCCGCGTCGGCTCCACCACCGCCATGATGTGCCCCGTGGAGATCAAGACCCTGCGTTTCGCGGACAAGGAGATCAAGCCCCAGCCCCGAGCCGCTCGCGCCGACGGCCGCGCCGATTTCCAGTTGCTCGCCCCAGCCCGCGAAGGTTCCTCGGTGTTCTCGCTCAACGGATCCAAGGCTGGCGGCATGCGCGTCCTCGGTCTCGACAACTCGTTCGGAGTCGTTGCAGATCTCGACGACACCCTCGCCCTCGGCACGCACCCCCTCGCCGTCACCCTCGAAGCCACACCAAACGGCGGAAACGATCCCTTCGGCGGCACCGTCGTCTTCATGCTCAACGGCAACCTGCAGCAGTCTCCCGAAACGCCGACCGCCACACCGCAAGCCATCACGCTCGCCTCCTCGGTCGAGATCAAGCCTCTCGATCAACCCATCGCCTCCGCAACCAAGCCCGACGCCGATGCCGTCGCCAAGCTGGAAAAACAACTCCGACCCGCCCAACTCCAACTCGGCCCCGGCGACACCCCCTTTGCCCACGCGCACCCGGACGCCGGCTACTCACTCACCTTCGACTGCGAAAACCTCCCCGCCGAAGTCGCCTACGACGTCTTCGTCAAGACCCCGGCCGGTGACGAGGTCCTCCTCGGATCCTTCTGCAGCGGCAGATCAGTCGATCGCGCATCAAGCCCGTTCATGACCTCCATTCGCAGCTCGTTCACCATCTCCATCAACGGCTCGACAGTCACAAGCTCCTCCTCCAACTCCCGCGAGCCCCGGACCGTCACCGGCATGCTGCCCTTCGCCCCTTCAGGGACCGTCGACGTCGTCCTCCGCCCAAACCCCGCAACCGTCGGCCAGACCCTCTACCAGTCCACCTTCGCCGACGTCCCGCTCGAGTTCAAGGGCGTTCCCGTGCAGAAACACCCGTTCCAGGAGATGGAAGAGCAGATGGAACAGCTCCGCAGGCGTGCTCTCCCCGGGGGAGGCCGGGTCATCCGCATCCCCTGAACCTCCTGAATTCGCCGGGGTTCCTCCCGCCAGACCCGTTATACTCGCCCGCGGGAGTACACAGTGTCCTCGGGTCAACCAATCTTCACGACCAAAACCACCACCGGCCTCCTCGACGCGCTCAAGGACGCCGGGAACGAACCCGCGTGGATCCACATCGACGCCCGCTATCGCCCCGTGATCAGAGGCCTCGCACACCGGCTCGGCCTCGGCCACGACGACGCCGATGAAGTCGCACAGCACACCCTCACCGAGTTCGTCCGCGCCTTCCGCGAAGGCCGCTACGACCGCGGCAAGGGCCGCCTGAGCTCCTGGATTCTGGGAATCGCCCACCACTCCACCCTGAAGGTCATGCGCGACCGCCGCAAGGCCGCCTCCGGTGGTACAGATTTCGAACCCGCCACCGATGAACGCGCCCTCCGCGCCATCTGGGACGACGAACGCGACCGCGCGATCTTCAACGAAGCCCTCGCCATGCTCCGCGACGAATCCTCCGTCGACGATCGCACCCTCCTCGCCTTCGAACTCGTCGGCCTCCGCGGCGTCCCCGTCTCCGAAGCCGCCGCGCAGTGCGAAATGACCACCGATCAGGTCTACGTCGCCAAGAGCCGCGTCGTGAAACACATGAAGCGACTCGTCGAGCAACTCACCGCGGCATTCGAGGAGGATTCCTGAATGGCCGCATCGACGGGGTGCCTCACCGAGTTTGAACTCGGGCAACTCGCCGAGGGAGGAACAGCCTCCCCGCAACTCCAGCAGCACCTCGATCAGTGCGAGGCCTGCCGCGCCAGACTCGCCGCGGCATCCGACGAAGCAAGCTTCCTCTCCCGCGTCCGCACACTCTCCACACCCGGCCTCGCGCCCTCGGGCGCGCCGAGAATCACCGGCTACCGCGTCCTCGAAATGGTCAGCGGCGGCTCGCAGGGCGTGATCTACCGCGCGATCCAGGAATCCACGCAGCGCGTCGTCGCCATCAAGACCCTCCCCCCCGGCGAAGCAATCTCCTCCCGCCAGTTGCTCCGCGCCGAGCGCGAAGCCGAGATCGCCGCAAGACTCCGCCACCCCAACATCGTCACCGTCTACGAGAGCCGCACCCTCGGCGACGGCCGTACCGCCGTCATCATGGAGTTCATCGACGGCGTCCCCCTCGACCGCTGGATGCCCGCCTCCGATTCAACCGCGGAGATGCACCGCGACATCCTCCGCATCTTCGTCGACGTCTGCAACGGGATCCACCACGCCCACCTCAACGGCGTCATCCACCGCGACCTCAAGCCCGACAACATCCTCGTCACCGCCGAGCGCCGCCCCGTCATCCTCGACTTCGGAATCGCCCGCGCCACCGGCCTGCGCACCACACGCACCGGTGACTTCGCCGGCACCCCCGCGTTCGCCTCCCCCGAGCAGGTCTCGCGGCGGCCCGACGAGGTCGACGCCCTCACCGATGTCTACTCGCTCGGCGTCATCCTCTACAAGGTGCTCTGCCACGCCCTGCCCTACGAGCTCTCCGGCTCCATCTTCGAGATCGCACGCACCATCGAGAACACCGAGCCGATCCTCCCACGCGTGCACAACCCGAGCATCCACGCCGATCTCGAGGCCGTGCTCTCCCGCGCGCTCGCCAAGGACAAGCGCAAGCGATACCAATCCGCCGCCTCCCTCGGACGCGACATCGAGCGATTCCTCGCCGGCGCCCCCGTCGAAGCACGCAGCGCCTCCGGCTGGTACCTCCTTCGCAAAGCCATCCTCATCAACCGCCGCCGCCTCGCGTTCGCCAGCATCGGCGGGGCGGTCTTCCTCGCCGCCATCGGCGCCGCCTGGACCGGCCGTACCAGCGCAACCCGCGCCGGTGAACTCGCCGACCTCCGCGCGGCACAAGCCCGCTCCCAAGAAATCCACGCCCAGGCGGTCACCGAGCTCCTCCGCGAGGCACTCCCCAACTCCGATCCCGAACACCCCGAACTCGCCGGTCTCATCGGCGCAGGTCTCGCCCGGCTCTACTTCCGCCTCGAAACCGGCGCGTTCTCCGATGACCCCGAAGTGGATCAGGAAGTCCGCCGCCTCTGGAGCCACGTCTACACCGGCTTCGGCGGCGGCAAGGCCGCGACCCTCGTCGAGTACGCCGAAGTCTCCCTCCGCCTCGGGCTCGAGCGCCTCCGCTGCCAGGTCCCCCCCGACAACGCCAGCATCGCCGCCAGCGAACAGGCGCTCTCCGGTTTGCTGCTGGTTCGCCTCCGCGCGCAGGAAGCCGAGGAGTACGCCCGCGCCGCCCTCGCCCTCTGGGAACAAAGCCCCGCCCTCCACTCGCGCCGCATCGTCGAGTGCCGCGCTCTGCTCGCACGCATCGCCGAGGCCCGAGGCGACGACGACGCCGCGCTCCTCGCCGCCAGCGCCGCCGACGCGGCAATCGCGTCCGCCAATCTGCCCGAACCAAACTTGATCGCCGCCGCCATGAGCTCGCTCAGGGCTCGCATCGCGATGAGACGGGGCGACGCCTCCACGGCCGAGCCGCTGCTGCGGTCAGCACTCGGCGCTCGGCTCAAACTCCTTCCCCCCGAAGACCCCGAGCTCCTTTCCACGCTCGACGAGATCGCCACGCTCTCGGTCGCCGATCCTTCGCGCGAACTCGTCCGCATCGCGGCCCGCGCGTGGGACTCCGGGCCCGGCACCGTCGCCGACCGGATCCGACGCGACATCCGAAAGATCGGCACCACGAGTTCGGGCCTCTGGGGCGACCGCTTCCAGGCGCAGTCCGGTCGCACCGAAGCCTTCACACGCGTGCTCGCGCTCCACGTCGCCGTCGTCGGTCCAAACGACCCGTCGCTCGTCTCCACCCTGCTCGCTCGTTTCCGCGCCTCCGTCGGAGAGGAGGACCTCGACGCCCGCGTCGAATCCGCGCTCAAGGCCGCCGATATCCTCGCGTCTCACGCGCCGTCAAGCTCCGCCGGTGTGCTCATGTGCATGGAAGAAGCCGCGGTCGCCCTCTGCCTCGCCGGTCGCATGGACCACGCCATCGACCTCAGCCGCCGCGCAAAGCGCATGCGAGCCGAAGTCCCCGTCGAGGCCCGCGACATCCTCCTCTACGGCACCACCGTCCGCCGACTCGGCTGGTACCTCTCCCTCGCCAACCGCTTCGAAGAAGCAGAATCCGAACTCAAAGAAGCCCGCGCCTGCTTCATCGACGTCGTCGGCCCAAACCACCACCTCGTCGCCATCGTTGACGCCAATCTCGCGATGTGCCAGCTCGGCCGTGGCAACATGGCCGCCGCCGACGACCTCTCCCGCGCCGCCCTCGAACTCTCCTTCACCCTCCCCGCCACCCCGCGCGACCAACGCGCCAACCTCCAGTTCGTCCGCGCCTCCGTTCTCACCGCCATCGCCCGCGCCGAAGCCGACCCCGCCCGCGCCCGCGCCCTCGCCGCCGAGGCCGCCGCCCTCTTCGACTCCTCCTGGCTCATCGGCTTCGTCACCTTCCGCCCCTCCTTCCCCTGGCGAGCCTCCTTCGCCCGCGACGCCGCCGCCTGCTGGACCATCCTCGGCGATCCCGACCACGCCGCCATCTGGACCGCCCGCGGCATCGAAACCGCCCCCCTCTCCCCCAACCTCCCCGGCGTCCCCTGAGGCAAAAGTGTTACCCATGTGGTGACGACGAACTGTCACCTATGTGCTGAGTCAAACACACCGCTCTCCGCTCAACGCCCCATCCGTCCCCTCCGCCCCCTCAGTCCCATCCTCTTCCCCCACGGGCACCCCACCCGCGCTCAGCGCCCCACCGTGCCAAAAACAAAAAACCCCCGCCGAAGCGAGGGCAATGACCCCGATGGGATTCGAACCCATGTCGTTTCCTTCGGGAAATGCGGGGGGTTCTGCTTCCGGCGGCAGCAAATCCGGCAACAACGCAGCATGTTCGGGTGCTGAGAGGGACATCGAGGCCGTACCCGCAGACCCCGACTTGGCCGCGGTAGTCGCGGCATGGGCCGACCTGCCGCCGGCACTGCGAGCGGGCATCTTGGCCATGGTGAAGGCCGCCACGCCCCTCTCGGGGGATCGCTGATGCCCCGCCCCACCCGCCGACCACAAGGCGCCGTCCGTTGCTCCTCGCCCTCTCCCATCGCAACCCAAACCCCAGGAGCCGACACCGTGACACTCTCACCCCAGCACGCGCATCCCGCCCCCTCGATCCTCCACGAACCCGCACCCCCCACCCCCGCTGCTAGCAGGCACACCGCAACCGACCGGCCCGCGTGCAAAGCGATCACCAAGTCGGGCGACCCCTGTTCCGCCGCAGCGGGGCCGAACGGGTGTTGCCCGTTCCACGACCCCGAGCGCTCTGACGCCATGGCCGAGAGCCGCGCCGCGGGCGGACGCGCCCGCAGCAAGCCCGCCGCGGCGGTTGAAGCCGATGCACCCGATCTTCCGGTCGCAAAGGCGTCGGACATCGTCGCACTGATTGGTGACACGATCGCCCGCGTTCGCAAGGGCTTCCTGGACCCCCGCATCGCGAACACGATCGGCTACCTGTCGTCGGTGGCGCTCCGCGGCATCGAGGTCGGCGAGTTGGAGGAGCGGCTTGTTCGCTTGGAGTCCGTCATCGACAGCCGCAGTACCGGTCACGGGCTGGGTTCCTTTGACCGGCGGATCAGCCTGAAACACACAGCCGAAGGAGAACACGAATGAAGAACCGACGCCGAATCGAGGCAGTCCAGAAACAACTCACCCCGCTCCAGGTCGTCCTCCTCGACATCGAAGAGGCCCGCCGGCTTGGGTCGATGGAAGCCTTCGCACGCTCGTTGGCGAGCGGCGACAAGAGACCCAAGCGGGTGGACATCATCGACGAGATGATGAGAGACCGCTGCCGCGGCATGGACGAGGAGCAGACCCGTCAGCAACTCCGCGAAGCACAGAAGGAGGCGATGTTCCTGAACCGTCTCGCGGTCGAGACGTGGTCGTCGGTCCTGACGAACGAGCGTGCGTGGGGCCTGACCGCGGCGGCGATCGGGCTGTTGCACGCGATGGCGCTGGACATGGTGAACGGCGAGAAAGAGCCCATCGAAGCCATCGCGAAGGTGATCACGGCGTGGCACGATGCGGCGAGGTCGCACCTGAAGGAGCTGGAAACCGAACTCGAAGCTGCGCGGCTCATCGAACGCGAGTACTTCGGCGGTGCGAAGATTCTGTTCGAGCGTGATAGGGCAATGCTCGTCGAGATGATCGGAAGCGCGGAGAGCGCAGTGAACCTCGCGTCCGACGCGAAAAGGGTCTTGGACCGCCAAGTCACAAGCGATGCCACGACTGAGGGAGGGGCTGAGGCTGACAGCAACGGGGATGCGATCCGCGTGCGCGCCGCAAGTCTCGCGAACGGGCGTGCCGACCTTGCGCGGGTGCATGTGCATGATCGGTTCTCGGAGGAGAGGGAGGCGGGGGTGATTCTGAGTGCTGTGATGAACGACGGCTGAGCTCGGCGTCGGTCGAATGCGGCCAGTCTGGAGTGGAACGCCTGAACACCAAGGCGAACGGCGCCCGGGGGCTGGAGCGAGATGCACGCCCATCACAGCATTCCCGCACAAACGGGCAACCGAAACGAGCCCAGCCCGGTCGCATCGAGGCGGTTCGCATTGTATCCTTCGCAAATGACCACGACTCCCGCCACAAGCAGGTTCCGTAATCTTGTATGGGCTGCTGATGGGCCCACATGGTGGCTAATGGGTATAGTGGCGGTGACGGTGCTTATGGCCGTGTTTCCAGTGTCGCGATGGGTCGCATGCTGGGTAGGAGGGGGAGATCCCAATCTGGCTGGGCAACTCGGCGATTCTTTCGGCGGACACGCGAATGTCGTGCTCGGCCTGATAAACCTGGCCGTGCTGTGCAAGATCTACTTCTCGCAGAAGACAGATTCACGTACCGAGATTGCGCTCGCACGCGAAACGGCCTGCGTAGATCGCCTGATGGAGATGGCATCCATTGCCGTCACCGCAGAAGAGCTCGTCGCCAGAGACACACGGCTCCTGGGAGATTACCGAGCGGAGTTCGATTTCATGGCCCACACTGCTCTCGCAAGGCCAAAGCCTGCCATGGCAGCCAGTGATTCAGCAGAACCAAATGAGTCGCACGCGCCAGGTTCCTTGCGACTCGCGACGCTGGAGGACTTGATCAAGGACACCCGAGCGTCACTGTCAGCGGTTTCGACCCTGCACGACGAGCTCGCCACACTAGCGGATGAGCTCATCAACAAGGCCAGCCCCGATGAGAAGGACCGAGAGCGGCTACGCTCGCTTTACGCCGTCAAGCGCCGGGCCGTGAGACAGGAAGTCGACGAGGAACGCTCGGCACTCGGTCGCGACACGGTCAGCGCGGTGCTCGGACGATTGCTCGAACTGGCTCAGATTGCGAGCCCCATCTTCAAGTCGATCGAGTCATCAGCAGATCGCCTGACAAGGTTCAACGCTCAGGCTGACGAAATCGTCCGCGAGCGGGCGAACGCGAAGGACCCCCTCCTCATCCGCAATAGTTGCGACGAGGAGAGAGAGTTGCGATCGAAGGCGGCGCAAGAGCAGCGGACCATCGATGTGCTCTCGCCGAAGTTGCAAGCGTTTACCCGCGCGTGCGACGCTACCTTGGCTATGGCCGCCGCCCAGTCACCAGAGGCAGTGGGCTGGCTGAAGGAGATGTATCAGGCCAAGTTGCGAGGGTGATGGAAGCTCTAAGTCTCCATTCCGTGGACGAGTCCCATTGACCCACGGTGATCTTCTCCGAGTACCAGAACGCGACCGGTCGGCGCTCCGCTCCGGGCTTCCTTTCATGCTCTCCCGCACCAGCCCGTCCCGTTCGCCTTCCTTACATCCCGGACCTGCTCACTGCTGAGCGTACGTCTACTTATAGAATCTCCGATCAAGGGGTTCGCTCGTCCCGCACTTGCTCGTCGCCGGCCTCGCTCACCAGACTTCGCGATCATCCGCGGTTGAGTGCAGATGCCCCCTGCACTGCGTGGAAACGACCAAGCGAAGCGGTCAGAGGGAGGCTGAAGACGCGGCAATCGACCATCGGATAGCAGAGCAATAGGTCCGCCAATGACTTCCGACGTGCTGTCGCTGCCACGACTCAGGCCACATCAGAGATTCGCATTTTGCCACTTGCACGGTTCATCCCCGGTAGGTAGTCTGCCCGCTCACGAGAGAATGTCAGTCTGATTTTCCCCGCCGCATGGAGACCCTTCGATGCGTGTAGTTACATGGAGCGTTTGGCTCGCCCTCTCAGGCACTCTCTCAACGACAGCTTGTGCACAGTCGCCCGCGGTTGTGTTCTCCGCTGCGCATCGGCCCCCCGAGTGCACCGCGGTTCCCGACCGGATCGTCGCTGTCGGTCAATACGGAGATCAGGGCATCGCCGTTGTCTTCGACTCCGCGAGCCCCACCGCTCGCTTTCTTTGGATGGCGGAACTGTCTGATCGCCGCCTCGTTGCTCTCCAGGGAACCGGTCCCGGCGACCGCGCCGGGGCACTCCCGCTCGTCTCCCCGAGCCAGTCGGGTCGAATCCTGCTGACCAGCCCGTTCTCGCGAATCGAGAACGAACCAGACGACGTGTTGGGGGTTCGCACCGCCCTATGGGAGGAATCGGCGGCCGCACTCGGTGGCTCGAGCCTCAACTGGATCTCCTCCGGCGCCGCCAGCATCGGCTCATCCACTACGTACCTCTCCGCGATCGGTCAGCCCCTTGCGAGCGGCACCGGCGAGCGGCACTGGTTGGCGTCCCGGTCTTCCGGGCCGCTCGACCTCCCGACCGGGTTCGTCCTGCTTTCGGGTGCGCAGACCAACCTCCGGGAGTTGCTCACCGCCGGCCCTGCAATCACGGGCGGGGAGTTGCTCACGGCCAGTTCTATCAGCGCCAGTGGCACGGGCAAGTTCATTGGGGCCACCGCACTGGAGCGCACCGCGTCCGGTGGTCTTGGGCTGCGAGGCTTGACCATTACGACCAGCTCCATGACCGAGGAGGTCCGCGCCGTCGGCGGCGCTGGGCAGGACGTCGAATCCCCCTACGGCCTCCTCCCGTGGACCGCGGTCAACTTCGTCGCAGCCTCCGAGGACGACACCTGCAACCCCCTCGGCCGGGTCTTTGTGGCCGGAACAGCGGGTGGGTTCCCCGTGATCACCATGAACGGGGAGTTGTTGCTGCGGCAGGGCGACACCCTGCTGGATGTCACAGGCCAGAGCGCAGGCACCATGGCGGGCGGGGCCCACACCCTCGTCGCGAACAGCCAGGGCGACTATGCCGCGGCGGTCCCCTTCCGTCCCGGAACGGCTCCCGGCAAGCTGGCGGTGCTGGTGAACTCGCGCGTGGCACTCTCTGTCGGACAGCAACTGGACGGCGGCGGGCACATCGCCCACCTCTATCGAGAGATCGCCCTCAGCCCGCGCGCGTCCGGGGAGCTTCGTGTGCTCGTGCGTGCCGATGTCGTACTCCCCGGGGCTACCGACCCGGTCCAGGCGGTCGTTGCGTGGACGGGTGTCGTTCCCACGCTGGGAACCTGTGTCGCCGACTACGACGGATCAGGCGGCGTGGACGGCGATGACATCATCGCGTACTTCGCCGATTGGGACGCAACCGTGATGGAGGCCGACCTCGACTGCTCGTCGGGCGTGGACGGCGACGACATCATCCTCTTCTTCCAGCACTGGGACCTTGGCTGCTAATTGGAGGGAAACCATGCACACGTTCACACACATGCTCGCGTCGGTGCTGGTCCTGCTTGGGCTCGCGGGGAAGGCCCTCGCGCAGTCCACGTTCGACGCCAACGGCGACGGCACCGCGGACTCGGTCGCCTTCATCGGCGACACCATCGAGGTTCGGTCGGGGGTTGATAGCTCACTTCTGTACTCGATCGCCGGCACTTCCGGTGAAGGGTTCGGCGCGTCGTACCTGCTCAACAGGGACCTGAACGGCGACGGCATCTTCGACTTCGCGGTCGCTGCGCCGAACGCCCAAGGACCCGACGGCGCCGTGGGTCGAGTGCTCGCATACTCAGGAGCCACGGGCACGGCCCTTTGGTCGGCCAGTCCCGCCGCGCAGGCGTCGCTCGGCTCCACTCTGATCGCGGTCGCCGACCAAGACTACGACGGGGTGCCGGACCTGATCGTCTCCGCGGGGTCGCCCCCTGTGCGTTCGGCCTTGGTCTCCGGCGCAACCGGGGCGTTGGTTCGCTCCTCGGACCACACCCCCGCCGCGATCGAGGCACTTGTCAGCGCCGGCGTGCGGGTGTTCGCGGCCTCCGACCTTGACGGATCCGGCACGGTAGATGCCACGGACGCCCTTCTGTTTGCAACGGCCTACTCCGCCGCGGACCTCGACGCGGATCTGAATGGGGACGGGCTGCTGGATGCATCGGACGTGGGGTTGCTCGCGGATGAACTTGCGACGGGCGTCACCACGATCGATGCGTTCACCGCCGACCCAAACTTCGGCCAGCCCCAGCCGACATCGGGAGGCACCCCTCCGGCTGGGTGCGGATGCACGCAAGAGTCGTCTTGGAGACCGATTGCCCAAGGGAGTAATCCCCCTCCGACCTTCTACGATTGTGTCGAGAGCAGTCCGAACATCCTGTGGATAGACCCGCCTTCGGGCCAGCCCGCGGACTCGCTGACGATCGGCGTCGTCCATCCTCGGCCCGGCTGCGTGTTGCTGACGGACGAGAGCTGCGCGGAGGTTATCGCCGGCCCTGAGGGCGCAACCCAGGACGTTTCTGTTTCGGCTGACGGCATCACGTTTGGCACCGACACAAACGGGGCCTACACGGTACGAGTCCGCATCGTCTACCAGTGCGGGGACATGATCTGCGCGATGTGCCGCACCTTCAGCTTCGGCGTCAATGTTGCACCTCCGCTCTCAGATCCAACTAACTGCGCACCGCTGGTGTGCATCGAAGGCCCCGGCATCCAGTACGAGCCTCAGGAATGTGAACCCCTGTGGCTCGGCGATGTGCCCCAGATGTCCTCGAATGCCCGCTGGGTGCCCTTCGGCGAGACCATCTGGATCGCGGTTCGGGTGCTCCCCGAGGAAGACGCTGGGGTCATCTGGACGTGGGGAGCACGGGCCGGGTGCGAGGGCTTGGTGCTCGAGACGGAAGAGGTCATTCGGGGGGAGGGGATCTTCCTCCTGCGGGTCACGACGCCCCCCGCACCCCCGACCACGTGCGACCATCCCTACGAGTTTTGGATCATTGCCGAAGGTGGCAACGAAGGATGTTCGACCACGCGCTCAGTAGGCTGTTTGATTCGTCTCGGCGCGGATGGCGACGGCGATGGAATCGTCGACGAAGGCGAAGAGGACATGCAGGACGGGGGGAACTGCCCCGACCCCGAGAATCCCGACTCCGACTCCGACGGCTTTGGCGACGGCACAGAAGTCCGACTGGGCTCCGATCCGTGCGACCCAGAGAGCGTGCCGGACATCACCGGCGACACCGATCACGATGGCGTGACCGACTTCGAGGAGGTCGAGTTCTACCGCACGAACCCGCTCCACGCCGACTCCGACGACGACGGCGCCGACGACTACGGCGAGATCCGCATCGCCCGGGCCCTGCCCGAGTTGGGCATGGACCCCAACCAGCCCCTCAGCGTGACTCGTGCGGCGGGCGTTTCGAACCTCGCAGATGGCGCCGTCGCCGCCTACGTTGCCCACGACGCCGACCGGGATGGGATCTTCGACGAGCTCGAGATCAAACGGGGGTGGCTCGCCACCAACCCGGACCAGGACTTCGACGGCATCCGCGACGGTCTCGAACTCCGTCACGGGATGGACCCGGAACAGGCCGACCAGGGGCCGGCATCTCCCGCGGCCTGGATCGACTTCGACGGCGACGGACTTACGGACGCGGTCGAGAGACGCCTGGGAACCAGCCGCACGTCGAGCGACTCGGACGGCGACGGCATGACCGACGGCTGGGAGGCCGCGCTGGGCTACGACCCGACGCGGAGTGACTCTGACCGCAACGGCACTCCAGACGGCGACGAGGACTTCGACGGCGACGGCATCTCCAACCGAGACGAACTCGCGGCAGGAACCCACCTCGCGGTCGCGGATACGGACGGAGACGGGTTGTGCGACTCGCGGGACAAGAATCCGACGGGAAGGCTTCGGCTGCCCGCGCTTGATGCGAACGGAGTACCTTGCACGAGCGGGTCTCCTGAACTACTCGTTGGCATTCCCTGTCTTCCTTCACCGGACATCGAAGCGAGCGGGACCATTGGTCCTCACAGCTTCGTTCAACGACCGTGCCGGACCACGTACACCACGTGGGAGTACTACAGGTATCCGATTAGCTATGGCGAGCGAATCGTGTATCGCTGGGTGACAAACACCTCGTGCTTCTCGCCTCCCGGCCTGTGCATTGGCCGATTTGATTGCGAGGCACCTTGTTCCGACTTTGTAAGCGGTGTGCCGTATGGCGGCACTCCAGAACTTCCATATTGGGTGTGCGATTCGGGTGTTGACCCTCAGGGCAACTGCGAGGGTGGGGTTTTCGAACGCGAGATCTGCGTTGGCTGGCCGTTCGGCCTCGATGAATCCGCGGCTGGTGACTCTGACGGCGACGGTATCCGCGACACGTGGGACGGCAATCCGCTGGACGGACAGTTTGATCCAAGCACGATACCAACTGCTGTCGATCTCGACATCGACAGCGACAACAACGACGGGCTCGACGAACCCGCGGGCACGCCGGCCGAAGAGGGCCTCGAGGACCAGCCCGGGCACCCGGGCAAGATCATTCTCGCAGACACCTGGGACTCCGACGGCGACAACATCCCTGACAACGTGGATGGGCTCCAGGGGAGCTCGCCACCCGTGGACCGGTTCACAACAACCGGGCTCGACCTGAGCCGGGGCAACGTGCAGTTTGTTCCCATGGTTCTGAAGGTCCGCGGGTACTTCCCCAACCTCGACGATCCGACCGCTCCGCCGAGTGTCCGCTTCTCGTACTCGTTCTCAGATCCGTCCATCCCAATCGTCGCTGGCGAAGATCCCTTCGCGGTCGCGCCCGGCAACTTCCGTCTTTGGGCCAAGCGCCGCTCGGTCGTGCGGCCTCCGATGCTCCCCGGTGCCAACAACCCGTTCGGCGCGGACTCGATGTTCCCCGCGACCCCGGGCGCGGCGTGCGGCCAAGACTCCGGGCTCAGACTCCTTGGCGGCACCGCCACGAACAGCAGTGGCGTGCCCGAGACCGACCAGTTCGGCGAGCTCTTGCCCGGGGAAGCGGTTCCTCTCAAGGAACTCGGCATCGGTCAGTACGGCGGCGAGGTGGTGGTGTTTGTGGAGGCGGTCCGGGTTGGGCACGCCGTCGGGGCCTCGATTCGCGCCGTCGTCGGCGGAGGTCCATCAGAGACTGCGGCCGCAACCGACTCGGTGAAGGTGACCTCGATCGAAAGCTCTCTGGTCACCTTCGACCCAGACTCGGGGGAAACCGTCGCGGCAGGACCTGAGCTCCACGCACAAAACCCGCGCCCAGAGGTCGTGATCAGGCTGGAGTCGCCCGTTTTCCAGCCAGACGGCAGTCTGGGCGTCGTGTTGCACTGGTCTGTTCGAGATCATCTATCCAGCCTCATCGCGGATCCGGCGCAGCGGGTCCAGAGCTTGGAGATCCGTTGCAACGGGATGGCACTCGCAGTCATTCAAGACCTGCCGAGCCTCTCCCCAGGCAGCGGCCAGATGCCCTTCCAGCCATTCAGGCTTCAGGCAGAGGGACAGGTGGCAGTCACAATTCCTCGCGGCTTTGACGGATCTCATCCGGACCAGGAGTTCACGTGGGGAGGGAGAGTTCTGAAGTTCTCTGCGGAATCGAGCCCCAACGCGCTCGGCAACCGTGGATGGGACACCGAAGTCCTGTCCGTCAGCTGGCGATTGCTCGAACCGGGCGAGGCGTTCGATGCCCGGGACGCCATCATCGCGCCGGCCATCGGCACACGGCCAGCCCGCACGTTCGTTCCACAGATCGACCCCATCGCTCACTCGCCGCGTGACTCGGGCGAGTCGGAATTCACGCCCTTGGCAGCGAGGCTGGAGGGGCTTGAAGAGGCCTGCCAAGCCGAACTCGCTCTTGCCCAGTCGGGTACCGAGCAACCCCTCAACACCTTTGTCTTCAGCCCCCCACGACAGTATCCGGTCGTCGTTACGTTCGAGGGCAGGCCCCGCATCCTGTTGATCACCGCTGATGAGCTTCCGCCCGGGCTGCGCACCATCCGTCCCGACAACGTGCAGCGAGTAGCAAACAACGGAGTACTCGAGTACGTGCTCGTGTCACAGGACGGCGCTGCGCAATTCCCCGTCATCGAAGCAGGGTATGTGGATGATCCCGAGTTCGGCGGTAGAGAACGGCTGTTCATTGAAGGCGAGCAAGAGGTACTCACGCACGTAGATCTCCTGCAAGCCTACGAGGTACTCTTTGGCGCTGAGGGACGCACGCTGCTTATGGCCTTCCTGGCGGGCGGGAACGAGATTGCGCTGGTGGACCTGTGGTGGCCACATGGCGATAGGTTCGACGTTGACTACTTCGGCAGCTCGAACTCGTGGATCACGATCCAGATCGATGAAGACCTGAGCCCTACGAGAGCGGCGGACTTCCTTCGGATGGCCTTGGAGCAAACCTTGGGCTACTCCGTCGTTCACAATCAACTGGAGCTAACAGCTCCAGGCGGGCTCGAGCTGTGGGAGGCGAGTTGGGACGCGCGGGTACGCGAGGCGGCTGAGAAGACGGCTTTGCTTGCTGAGCTCCACCTCAGCGTGCTAACTTCACTCAATGCCGGTGCCGAGTTTGTGATGGATGTTACCGACATCTATCAAGCCGCCGGAATCGCGCTGGATTCGGACGAATCCACCCTGCTCAGGGGAGTGGCCACTGCGAGCATCGGAACGACACTGCTACCGGCCGCACTCAAGGTGCTCTGGGACAGAGTTCCGATTCCCGGGCGAGCTTTGCGGATCGTGGTGCGGCGCGGCACCACGGTGCGAGAGCTACTCAAGCTGGATGGGGAGGTTCTGGACGCACTGTGCGCCGCCGCACGGGCCGGCGATCGCGCGGAGGCTTGGCAAATCCTAAGAGACGGGCTTTCCTTGGCGGATCGGATCAATCTCGCCAATCGCGGGGTTGTGATCAAGGCCGCGACCAAGCACAGCGGGCTGCGGAGGGCGATGCTGGCCTTCGATACTGCCTCCCTACCCCCGGTGATTCTACCGAGCGGGACGGCGTTCCCTCCTCCGGTTCGCCCCGCGAACCTCTCCGATTACCACGCACACCACATGCTGCAATGGTTTCGCAAAGACTGGTTTGCTGCCCACGGACTCGACGTCAATGACCCGAGGTTTGGGAGGTGGGTTGCGCACGCCCGGCACAGTTCCAATCACTACGAGTTCAACACCGAGTGGGGTAACTTCATCGACAGAGAGCACATCAAGGGCACCCTCAACTCCGCAGGAGAGCGTGAGTACACTCAGGAACAGATTCTCGAGTTCGCACTCGAGCTCAACGACCGCCTCATGTATTGATGACCAGCGAGATCCCTATGACCGGTTTCACGACTCCAGAAGTATTCGGTGTGTCTTCGAGAGTCTCAGGACCAAGTGTGCTCTCGTGCTGGGTATCGATTCCGCGCTCAACTCGCGTGTGTGAAGCCTGCGGTGTAGAAACTCCGCTGCCCGACCCCGCCGCAGGTGTGAGAATACGGATTGTGTATGGCACGTCGAAGGCAGCCGTCATGTATTGCCACTTGGAGCCGGACGGCCGAGCGGGCCTTGTTGCGACCCACGAGGCGGCCGCGATCATGGCCGAGGCTCGCATCATCGACTCGAAGCGCGACGTCTTTCCGATCGTGTCGGTCGACCGAAAGTGCAAGAACAAGGCAAGCCTCGCGTTCAAGCCGCGAGATTATGTATATGTGTTGCCTTCAGAAGTGGCGACGGTGGACGAGGAGTACGCCGACCTCTTCGCGTGCCTGAGTTGCCGACGACTGACCGCGGAGGCGAAGAGCTTGCTGCAGCGGCGTGCTGCAGATCCCAAACCGCAGACCGATTCCCCCCGGTACCTCCCGGATCCAGTCGGGGTGCTGCCTCCAGTCGAGGTTTCCCTGTTCTCTCAGGCTCCGCACTATGTACGCTTGCTTGCACGCCTCCCATTCTTGGAGCTTTGCCGCGACCAGAAATGGAAGGCCCTGTCGTTCAATGTGGCGGATCAACCTGACGTGCTGAACAGCAGCTGGGATGGCGTCCCCATTCATGATGCACCGTGGCCTCCGACACAGTGGACCCCCCCTCTGCCCAGCGCGGGGCGCGGGGTTAGTGAGTGGGTTGCAGAGCTCGTCGAAGCGGGATCGGAGATACACCCCGCGCACGGACACAAGCGCGAGGAGTTAGCAATAGAGCGTGCCCGGCTCGCACGGAACGCGCTCATCTGGATCGGGGCTCCCGCAGTGGTCCCCTTGATCCGTGAGCTGTCTCACAGCGACGCCCGCGCGCGATGGGCTGTTGCACATGCCCTTCGATGCCTTCGGGAGCATCGCAAGATCCCCCTGCCGGCCGCAGGCGAAACGCGGATGCGAGAGATTTTGAGCGGACCCGATCCGCGAGATGGGGTTGGCTGAAGGGGTGGGGCCCCGGTAGTCTCCCTCCATTCCCTGGACAAGTCGTATGGCTATCCGCCCTCGCTCCCCGCGTCACCTCGGCTCAGACTCCAGCGGGGCCGCCGTCGTGCCGCCGCGCATGTGATGTCGGCGACGCGACGGCGACGGCGGGGATCGGAGCGTGCGGTTCAGGGGTCAACGAAGCGGATGGCGGGAACAAACATCGCCATGCATCACGCGCCGGGCAAGGCATGGTGGAGGAAGGTCTGCATCGGTTTGGAGCACGAGATCCCCGACAACACCTTTATGAACACGGAGATGCCCACGTTCCCGTGGAAACGCTCGCGGCACGCGAAGGGGTGCGGCGAGGAGGTCGACGGCGTGTACCAGCCGACCTTCCACGACTTGTTCGAGGGGAATGCGGAGAAGAATATACTCCCTCTAGTCCGCGTTGACTGGGGCAGCCGTGACAGCATTCGCCAGAACGCACTCGAGGCGGTGAAGCAAACCTGCGAAGCCCTACAGATGAGATACCCCAATGACGGAGTCGATTACTCTGAGATCGGGAAACTGGTGCGGGCGTGGATGAAGGCACAGTTGCCGGAGTTGATCGATCCCCTATAGGCGAGCTTCACTCGCTGAGAGCAAATGGAATGAGAATCATCGTACTCTTGCAAAAGCCTGACGACGCACACCGAACCTACGTGTCCTCGTTGTTCCCGCACTTCGCGACGGACTACTGGTGGAACGCCATCTCGCGGTTTCCCATTTGGGAAGACGATCCTCGCACGCTGCGCCTCTACAAGTATCTGCATGAGCGTGGCTTGCTTGAACTAGATGAGCGAGGAACCCCGAAACAACTGGGCCGGGCAGTATATCAACGTCGTCGGGATTACGACCTCGTCGATCTTGCCGCGGCAGAGTACTTGTACTTGGTAGATCCCCTGCTCGAGCAGGGACATCAGATTCTGGCGGACCCCGGAACGCTTCCCCCGCGAGCAATCTGGGCTCACGACGACCGTACGTTTTCAATCTACAACCAGATGTTTCTGGCCCGCACCTACGGCATCGAGGTGCTGGAGCGAGAGGCCCCGCAGGGCTTAACGCTGCATCCTGTCCTGCAGTGGCCGCTGGGGAGGTTTTGTGAGACCGCCATCATCGAGAATGAGTTCGGCAATGCTGAGTTCAAAGCCATGGGTCGACCGGAGAGCCGAGCTGTTGAGCCTGTAGAGTCCAGGGCTTTCAAGCGGATCGACTCGAGCATCACACTTCCGCCGCTACCGGAAGAGTTGGTGATGCCGAGCCCGTTTCACCCCAAGGCTACTCGAAGAGGCCCGGTGGAAACTCGTCAGAGTGCATTCTCTCGCATCGAGCCGGTCTATAGACGTAGCGAACTTGAGGCGATCGGCCCCTTCGACATCGCGAGGTTCTACGAGCGGTTCGTCGGGGAGCGGGAGCCAGGTCTGATCATCTCAAAACGCCTGTACCAACTGCTCCGCCATTACCACTTCCTCGCGGACGTTGTTCCGGTGAGGATCATCGAGGAGTGAGGGGGGCGACAGGGAGAACTCGACAGTCTCGCATCATGACACCCCGTCAACGCACGGCTCCGCACCCAAGCCGGGGTAGTATCTCCGGCAACCACCCCCGCGGTGACGTGGAGGTGACCGGGTCGGGTCGCGGTGAGTGCCAGCCTACCGCGGTTCAAGAGAGCGTCTGAAGCAGGGTCAGAAGCGGCCACGAGGGCGGGCAAGGGTCGCCGCGACGGCCGACGCCGCACCTCCGTCAGACGTCCAACACAGGTCTCGGGTCGACCTCGTAACATCCTGGCATGAGCACCAACCCCGCGTCTCACCCGCCGCAGCGTCCGCCAGTTCGTTGTCGCTTTCGGTGGGACTCGGAGGGGCCCACCTGGGAACTGGCCGCGGCGATGCTGCTCGGCATTCTGGTCGCCGTGGCGTCCTTGTCAGGCGTGCTTCTGCTCGTCACGGGACAGGGCGTCTCAACAGCGGGTCAACTCGGCGACGCAATCGGAGGCCACCTTAATGTGGTCCTCAACCCCCCTCGTTGCTCGTGATCCGCATGAAGTAACGGGACAAGAGAACAGGGCTCATCCGCCCACCAAACTCCAAACGCCGCATCTTCGCGGCTTCTAACCAAGACGCACATCGGTGCCCCCAGCGAGGATCGCGAATGCCGCTACCCCCGCAGCTCCGACCTGCATACGTTGGGGCAATCGGGAATCGCGGGCTGATCCCCCGCGAGCGGAACGGGCGGCGGCGGCGGTTCACACCGTCCTCGCTGCCCCGCCCTTCCGACCCGATGAAGGACGGTGAAGCATGGAAGCGTTTTCCCCCGGGGCCGATGCTCTGACACGGCTCGTGAATGTGAAGACCCGCGTGGTCGCGCTCGCGGGGAAACACCCGTGGTTCCTGGAAGCCATACGCAACGCGCAAGACGCCTTCCTCGACTTGGGCGCGACCTATCAGCGGGAGATGTCCGCGATGTACGACCGGGAGCGAACGCTCGCACGCGACCTCCTCTCGAAGGGACTGCTGCGCGATCCCGTGGCGATGCACAACGGCCCGTGTCTGCCGGTTCGGGTTGAAGGCTTGTGCCCACCCGATCTAGCGAAGCGTCTCGAGAAGTACACCGCCGGCGCCGCGGTTCCCGCGGACTTGGAGCGGGAGGGAGCCGCGGCGGCCCTGGCGGCGTTCGACCGGGACGAAATCTACCAGCGCGGGAATCTGACTGACGAAGAGAGCGAGGCCATGGCGGCGGAGTATCGGGCGGCGATCGCCGCTCGGACGCACGTCTCGTTTTCGTGGCTCGTCGTCGTGTCGCGCCCGGCAGATTGGCGGGAGCCCGCCGACCCCTACGCGCTCGACCTGATTCCCTTCCTGCCCAAGCCCGCGGAGACCGGGGACCCACGCCGCGACATGGCGGCATACGCGGCGTGGAGGTACGCAGCGAACGACGGGGATAGTTCACCAGAAGAGAGCGAGCTGGCTCGTTTCTCTGAGGACGACTACCGCACCATCGCGCTCTACCGACTGGGCGGACTGGCGAACTCCGGGCATTTGGACACCTCGAAGATCCCGCCGGATGTGGCCGAGCAGATGCTCGGTGTCGTAGAGAGGTGGGTTCTGGTCGAGGCGGCGAGGCGCGGCGCCGCATTCACCGGGGATAACCACCTCGTGAAGAGCATGCCCGCGATCCAACCGCCCGCTAAGCTCCACTCGGTCTTGGATTCCGGCCCCGGAACCGATCCCGATAAATACGGGTTATCACTTCGCACTGTTTTCCCGGCGCACGCCGGCACTGAGCACATCCCCAGCAAGGAGCACGAGGTTCGCATTTCACCTGCTCTTGCCGCGCTCTGTGGAGATTTGGCTCGTCCGATGGTCGAGCTGTACCACGCGGCGTCGACCATCGCGGGGGCGCTCGGCTCAGCCGGTCAAATCCGGTGGCTTCATTTCCATCCCGTGGGCACGCCCTCGAACGGGACGTGCGAGCGCAGTGAGCGGGATGGCTGGATCGGTGCGCTGCGGACTTCGATTGAGCTGGGAATGGAAGCGTGTAACCGCGCGGACAGGGCGATGCAGCAGGGCGGGGCCCAGAAGGCCGATGCCATATTGGGCAGGAATGCCCAGGGGCACACCAAGTGCCTGGAGATGGGCCTGAAGTTGCAGGAACACCGGGACCTGCTGGTCGTGCTCCTTCACGCGATCGCATTTCCCGCCAGTCTCACCGTTGAACACGAGGGGGCGATTCGTG
>JBIKMF010000262.1:0-5902 GCA_044359425.1 Phycisphaerales bacterium | reverse complement strand
ACCTGACCGGTGACGGTGCCCTGGGCACTGCCGGTGAGCGCGTTGCCGTCGTGGCCGATGTTGCTCCAGACCACGCTGCTGTCGATGAGCGGGATGGTCGAGAGCACGCCGACACCGGGGCCGGAGATGTCGACCGTTGCGCCGAAGTTGGAGAATCCCGCGCGGTTGAGATTGGAATCGATGGCCGCGACACACATCACGGAGGGGTACGAGCCGGGGTAGGAGGGCACGTCGCTGTTGGCGTTGCCCGCGGCGGCAACGATGAGCGTGCCGGCGTTGTGGATGGCGAGGTAGAGGTCTTCTTCGGCCTGCGACGGCGAACCGCCGCCGAGGGACATGCTGATGACGTCGGCGTACTGGTCGAGTGCCCACTGGCAGCCCGCCATGATGCCGGAGGTTGCGCCCGAGCCGCCGTTGCTCAGCACCTTGCCGATGATGAGCGAGGCCGAGGGGGCGACGCCCACGACACCGATGTCGTTGTCGAGACCGAGGACGGTGCCGGAGCAGTGGGTGCCGTGCGCGTGCAGGTCGTCAACCGCCTCGCCCGAGATAAAGGATTCCGCGGCGATGACCGCGGGGAGATCGGGGTGGGCCAGATCGACGCCGGTGTCGAGGACGGCGACCTTGGCCCCGAGGCCGCGGGTCTGGGTCCACGCGGTCGGCGCGCCGACCATCGGGATGCCGTAGGGAGTTTCCTGGGCGAGCGCCACGCGGTAGAAGTCACGTTCGGCGTAGAGAACGGCGGGGTTCTTGGAGAGTTCCGCGATGGCGGCCTCGACTGTTCCGCCCGCGACTCGGATGCACATCAGCCCGGGGACGGCACCGTATTCAAAGACGACGCCGCTGCTCTTGGCGGCCCGCATCGCGTCGGCGATCTGGTCGGGGCCGGCGGTCTCGACGAATCGGACCAGAACCCGCTCGGGGTGGTACGCACCATCGGCGGTGACATCGAAGAGTGTGGAGGTGCCGCTGTCGGGAAGCCCGGCCGGGGCGATGGGGTCGTTGGGACCCGCGAAAGCCTGTGCACACAGTCCGGAAACAACGAAGAGAACGAGCGAAGCCTTCATGCATCCACCCCTGGCTGCTGAACGTGAACGAACCAAAACGCCCGCTGCCGGGCGACGCCGCTTCCCCCGACCCACATCTCCGAGCCCCCAGCATACACGGTTGCATCGACGACGCAAGATCGCTCTCGGTTTCCACCCCGATCAGCCACCGCACCCGCGGTCCCAGTCGAGGAAGAACGAGATGACATCGTCCGAATCGGTGCCCCCGTCGTTGTTGTAGTCCATGAGGTTTGCGTCCCACCTGCCGAAGAAACGGATGATGTCGTCCCCATCGATTCCACCGGATGAGTCAACGTCCGCAGAACACGCGGCGGCGGCGATCAAGCCATTGAGTTCGAGCGCGGACAGGGCATCGAACCCCGACGCTCGGAGGTGATTGCGATCGAAGCTGGCGTAGTACCAGAGGTTCTGCTGCATCTGCGTCGCGTTTGCCATGACCTCGAAGTCGACTACCGCCGTCCGTGCGATCTCGTCGGCCACGACTCTGGCTGCCTCGCGATAACCCACGAGGAGCGCTTCGTCCGGCATGGCGACCGCGTGGGACGGCGTGAACAGGAAGTACAACTCCCGTTCGTCCCACCCGTTCAACGCCCACACTTCACGGATGCGGGCGACGATCGCGCGGAGGTTGTCGGCGTATGCCGCGGCGGAACTGCCCTCCGATACCGCCGCTGGGCCGACGGAGGGGAGGGACTCGATTCGATCGTTCAGGCCGGTGTTCACGCGGATCAGGACGGCGCGCGAGCCCAGGCCCCGGACCTGCTCGAAGTAGAGGGTGAGGGTCGCGTCGTCGCTGGCGATCAATGCGGCGGCCATGTCTCGTGCGGATTGCCCGCCGACGCCGTAGAGGGTGTGGAGGGATGCGCCGCGGGTGGCGGTGAGTTGCTCGACCCGCATGCCGAAGGCGGCGAAGGGCCCGACGATCGACTCGGAGGATCGCGCGAAGTGCATGCTCATCTGCATGGGACGTTCGCCGGCGGGGAGGTCGAGCCAGGCGCGGCGCGCGCGGGTTCCGCCTCCGACACCGGAGCGTGTGAAGATGACGTCGCCGGTGGCGAGTTCGGGGAACGGAGGCGCGTCGTCGCTGCGGACGATGGGTCTGAAGGAACCCGCGCCCGTGCCATCGAACTCCGCGTAGGCGTAGTGGAATCGCAGGGGCTCGGCGACGGCGAAGGGCGCGATGATGTACAGGACCATTCCCTGGGCCACGGTGCCGGGGGCGACGAGGCCCGGCGCGAGGTAGATGTACGAGTGCGGCCCGAGCCCGCTGGCGATGGCGTTGAGGTATCGATCGACGCTGGGGGGCGCGGCGGAGGTCTGAAAGATGCCCTGTCCAACGGCGAGCACACCCCAGCCTTCGCCGACTCCACCGCCGTTGCCTGCGCCTTCGCCGGGCGTGATGATGCCGGAGGCGTAGAGGCCGAGTCGGGTCTGGAGGGCGCGGGTCCAGGCGCGGTCCCATCCGCCGCCGAAGTGGAGTTGGTTGGAATCACCGATGCAGACGACATCGACGCGACCATCTTGGGCGGCGTGGAAGAAGGGTGCGACGGCGAAGCCGTTGAAGACCGCGGGCTGGGCGCAGGCGACTGAGGCGGCGGCGAGGAGCCCGAGGCCGGCGCAGAGTTTCTCGGGCCCAGAACGGAGCATCATGCTGTCAATGTACCTCATTGCCGAAGGGTGGCAAGGAGAGTTCGTGCACGACCCGCGGCGGGGAATCCGGTGCCACGGGACCTTTTGTCGGAGGGTCCGGTATGCACCTCTCGTTCGCAAGCATGGCACGGCTTCCCGGGGCCGCGCCCGCCCCACTCACCCCCGCACAACCTCCGGAGGGTTTTTCCTCATCCTGTCCAAGGTGCGCGGGTTTCCCTTCAATCGAGGCGTTTTTCGCGCATTTGTGCGGACCCGTCACCGACGGGAGCCATAGCATGGCGCAGAGGGAACGGGCACGCGACGCGAACCCGCGGCGCAACGCCCGGCCCGCCTGATTTGGGACTCACACTCCCGCGCGTGCGACCCCCGCACCTCCACGAGAAACCGAGAGTCTCGAGCCACGGCCCGCCGGCCCCGCTTCCCGCGGCGTACCCCCGGTCGCAACCGCTCGCACGCCTTCAGGATCCCAGGGGGCACCACGCGATCACGTCGTCGCGTGCTCCCCCAGCACCGAGGTGCAGCGGCGGCCTCACCGGTCGCGCTCGCATCCTTGAAGGAGGCCTCACATGTTCCGCTCCACAAACACCGCACTCGCCGGCCTGCTCGCTCTTGTCGCCGGCACGACGGCGCACGCCCAGATTGTGGGCAATCCTCAGCGGATGGTGCCCCCGCAATCCGATGGCGTCGATTCGGATCGTCACTTCCCGGCGGACATGCCACCGCTCCATCTCATCCCGCCGGCGCCGATGCCCGCGTTCGACGGCATCCCGGGCTTTGACCCGAGTGCCCCCAGCAGCGTCACGATCGTTGACGCCGAGGCCGGCACCATCTTCGAGCTCCCGGCCCGGTTCTCGCTCCCGCCCTCGGGCCTGGGCGGGTCCACCTTCCCCGGCGCTGACGGCAACGTGATGGACTACTTCGACCGCGGCCTGGGGACGATGGTCGATGTTGACGAACGCACCTTCCCCGCGCGCGCCAACTGCAAGGTCGCGATGAGGTTCACCACCACGACCGGCGGCTCGGCGTGGTACCTCTGCTCGGGCACGATGATCGACGCCGAAACCGTGCTCATCGCGGCCCACTGCGTGTACAACCGCGAGGCCAACATCATGGCCTTTGCCAACGAGGTCTTCGTCTTCCCCGGGTGGGACGGCAACGGCAACATCATCCCGGGCAGTCCGAGCGCCGGGATCTTCAACCACTACGGCTACGGCCGCGGCACGACGTTTACCGCCGGCACGAACTACATCAACAGCGGCGACTGGGATGCGGACATGGCGATGATCCGAGTCACGCGGGCGGTCGGCTCGCTGACCGGCTGGTTCAGCTACGCGTGGGACGGCCCGTGCGATCAGATCCAGACCTTTACGTACCACAACTTCAGCTTCCCGGCGGAGGGCTGCGGCACGCCGGGTCTCCACACCGGGTCCGACATGAAGTACTGGTACGGCAGCGTCGACAACTGCCCTGGCAATCAGCTGCAGATCGAAACCACACCGGGGTGCTACACCGCGCTGTGGGGCGGCCAGAGCGGCTCGGGGCTCTACTTCATCCAGAACGGCAACCGGCACATCCACGGTGTCGCGTCGACCTCCAACCGCACGACCATCGGCAACTACTGCAAGATGTGGGCGGGGTTCGCCGACGCGGTGGACGACTTCATCGGGGCGTCCCGGGGCACGACCTTTGACCTCCAGGCGCTCGACTGCAACTTCGCACCGGCGTCGATACCGGCCGGCGAGAGCACCACGACCGCGAACTTCCTCGCGGTGAACGCGACCAACGCCGACCCGGGCTCGGCCACCTACACCCTGCGCACCTACCTCTCCACGAACAGCGACATCTCAACGGGAGACACGCTGCTGCGGACCGAGACCTTCAGCTGGGACTTTGCGCCGATGGGGACGATTCGCGTCACCATGAACAGCACCACCATCCCAGAGAACACACCGCCGGGGGACTACTTCCTCGGCGTGGTCCTGGACGCGGGGACTGACGCGGACTTCAGCAACAACGACAGCGACGAGTGGGACGCGGTGCCGATCACCGTGACGATCCCGATTCCGAACAACGACGCGTGCTCGCCGGGCTTCAACCTGCCGTTCGGCACCGCGCTCGTGGGGACCAACGCCGCGGCGACCAACGACGGTTCCACGACGTGCGGCGGCACAACGACGACGCACAAGGACGTCTGGTACCGGTTCACGGCCCCGTACACGGGGACGTACATTGTCGAGTCCCTCGAGGGCGGAACGCTTCTGGACACCGTGGTGTCCGTGCACTCGGCGTGCCCCGGCACCGCGGCCAACACCGTCGCGTGCGACGATGATTCGGGGTTCAACAACCTGTCGCGGCTGACGTTCGCGGGCGTTGCGGGCACGACCTATGTCGTGCGCGTCGGCGGGTACAACGGCACCACGGGCACCTTCAGCCTGCTCGCCACCCTCGCGCCTCCCGCCAACGACAACTGCGCCTCCGCGACCACGATCGGACTCGGAACCGTGACCGGCACGAACCGCGCGGCGACCAACGACGGGACCACCAACTGCGGCGACGGGAGCTCGACCTCCGCCAAGGACGTCTGGTACGCCTTTACCCCGACGTGCACGAACTACTACACGTTCGACACCGAAGGATCGGAGCTCGGCGACACACTGTTGTCCATCCACTCGGGCTGCCCGGGCACCGCGCTGAACACCGTCGCGTGCGACGACGACAGCGGCACGGGGTTCCAGTCCTATCTGCAAGCCCAGTTGAACGCCGGGACCACGTACTACGTCCGCGTCTCCGGGTACGGTGGCACGACGGGCGAGTTCGTGCTCAACGTCGATGACCTTACCTCCAACAACCTCTGCTCGCGTGTTCCCCCCGTGTACACCAACACGCCCACGCTCTTCTCGACCTGCAACGCCACGCCGAGCGCGACCAACACCGAGGGCCTCTGCCGCTTCGGCACGGACAACACGGTCGGGCCCGACATCTGGTTCCGCTACACGGCGCTCTGCGACGGCACCGCGACCGCGGCCGTGTGCGGATCGTCCTACGACAGCACGATGGTTGTCTACAACAGCGTGTGCCCCGGGACCTTCGGCAGCGTGCGCATCGCGTGCTCCGACGATCGTTGCGGTGACGACGCCAGCATCACCTGGACCGTGACCGAAGGTGCCTCGTACCTCATCCGCATC
>JBIKMF010000261.1:0-5915 GCA_044359425.1 Phycisphaerales bacterium | reverse complement strand
CGACCCCGGCGAGCCCGGATCCCGAGTGAGGCAACTCCAGCGGTGGGCGCGACTTCGGGCTTGGGGTGCGGGCGGGGCTCACGGGGCGATATCGATTCTCCTACACTCGCGGCGTGAGCTCAGACACCAACAGGCAGGATGCCGCGTTTCCCCGGACGCTGAAGGGGAAGTTCATCGTTTTCGAGGGTCCGGACGGGTCGGGGAAGACGACCCAGTTCAAGCGGCTTGCCGCGCTGTGCGCGGAGGCGGGGGTGGTGGCGTGCGAGGTGCGCGAGCCGGGGGGGACGCCGATTGGGGAGGAGATCCGTCGGATTCTGCTGCACACCAAGGAAGAGATGTGCCTGAAGACCGAGATGCTCCTGTATATGGCGAGCAGGGCCCAGTTGATTGAGCAGCGGATCCGGCCTGCGATGGGGCGGGGCGAGGTGGTGCTGGCGGACCGGTTCATCCAGAGCACGTACGCGTATCAGGGCGCGGCGGGCGGCATCGCGGCGGCGGACATCCGCGCGGTGGGGGATGTCGCGCTGTCGGGGATCGTGCCGGATCGGGTGTTGGTGTTCGACGTGGACGCGGCGACGGCGGCGAAGCGGACGCGTGGGGTGGAGAAGACGGGGCGGAAGAAGGAAGCGGCGGGGGCGTCTTTGTTCGACGATCGGATCGAGCAGCGGAACACGGCGGACACGCACGACAAGATTCGGCGTTCGTACCTGGAGCAGGCGGCGGCGAGCCCGACGAACTTCAGGGTGATCGACGCCTCGAAGGACTCGGAGACGGTGTGGTCGAGCGTGGTGGCGGCGCTGGGCTAGTTCGGGATCCAGGCATCCGCAATGTAGTATCTTGTTGCATTGGTGTTTAGGCGTTGCCCGGAGCGTTCCTGGGGAATTGCTTGGGGTATGGCTGCGCTCGTGGGGAGGCGGTATCGCGTGAAGAGGCATTGCGGAGGTGCGCGCGATGCCGAACCGAACAGATGAGGGTGGAGCGGGTGGCGAGGAGTACGTGGTGGAGCCGGGTGACTGCATGAGCAGCATCGCGGAGTCGCGCGGCTTCTGGTGGAGCACGCTCTGGGAACTGGGCGAGAACCGGGAGCTGCGCGAGTCGCGTGGGGATCCGAACGTGTTGCAGCCGCGGGACGTGGTGTTCATTCCGGCGTTGCGGGAGATGGTCGCGGAGGCAGAGACGGAGGCGCGGCACCGGTATCGGCGTCGGGGGGTGCCGGCGAAGTTCCGGTTGAAGCTGTTGTTTGCGGGGAAGCCGCGGGCGAAGCTGAAGTACGGCCTGAAGATCGAGGGGGTGATCCACTCTGGGGAGACGGGGGAGGACGGGATGCTGGAGGTGCCGTTGTCACCGAAGGCGAGGTCTGGGCGGTTGACGCTGTACACGGAGCACGGGGAGGAGCACTACGACCTGAAGTTTGGGGGGATCGACCCGATCACGAGCGTTCGGGGAGTTCAGCGGAGGCTGGTGAATCTGGGGATCGGGTGTCCGTCGAGCGGGGAGATGGACGAGGGCACGGGTGGGGCGATCCGGTCGTTTCGATCGAAGTTCGGGCTGGAGGATTCGGAGGTCGTGGACGACGCGTTTCGTGCGAAGCTTCTCGAGGTACACGGCTGCTAAGGGGGATTGGGCATGACGAGCAAGACACCGTGGACGCCGGGGTTGAGTGGGAAGGGCGAGAGGCCGCGGTATCGCGCGTCGCCGCAGGCCCGGTTTGAGCACCAGACGGAGGTTCGGATCCGGGAGCGGTTCCAGGGGATCGCGGAGGCGGACGTATCGCGGCAGCACGCGGGGAGCGGGGGGCATTCGACGCTGGATCGGGCGTTGGTGGTGTTTCCGTTCGAGATGACGTATCCGGGGCGGCGGGACGACGTGACGATGACGTTTCGGCGCAAGTGGATCTACGCGTTTGACGTGAAGTCGCGGAAGTGCATTTTGGAGGGACGCTCGCACACGCTGCGGACGCTGTCTGAGGACATTCCGTTTGGGCTGGGCGACTTTTTCCGCTACTTGCAGGAGAAGATCGGGACGGAGTTTACGTTTTGGAACTACCGGGTGGGCGTGCTGAAGCCGGCCTCGTTTGATGGTGATGCGCCGCTGAAGGAGTCGAGCCTCGCGGGAGTGGCGATTCCGCCGGATCTGGTGAAGGAGCAGACGGGGCTGGCGTTCTTTCTGTCGCCGCACCGGCTGTCGCAGCGGGCGATCGAGTTTTTGATCGAGAAGTTGAAAGTGCGGAAGAGTGATCCGGACTTTCCGTTCGCGATGGTGTGGTGGAACGACACGACCCTGGGCCATGTGACGCTGTGTGATCCGTACCGGTGGGCGGCGGAGGCGGCGCAGAAGTACTACGTGCGAGAGGTGGAGCAGTGGCAGAAGCACGCACACGACCCAGAGGAGAATGCGAAGATCTACATCGCGAAGGTGGTGAAGGCTTGGCGTGACGCGAAGGTGGCAAAGGTCGAGAAGCAGATCTTCAAGGGCGTAGCGGACTGGTACGTCGAGGGCGCGGAGACCAAGCGGAAGGAACTTCACAAAGAGGCCGAGGTTGCCGCGGCGTACACGATCCAGTGCATCGATTCTCCCGAGCACCGAGCGGTGGAGATCGCGGCGGAGGACTTTGGGGGTGCGGCGCTGGCGGACACGCTGGCGAACTACGCGATTGTTCTGCAAGGGATGGCCCTTACGGGCCCGGGTGTGATCTGGGTGAACACTCTGGCGGAGGACCGGGAGCGGGTGCCGTGGAAGTATGTGATGTCGGATGCGCCGCCGAGCAACTGTCCGGACTACGCGAGCGATTCGAAGGCGTACTACCCGGCGACGGTGATCGTGAGCGTGCTGGGGCCAGCGCTGGTGCGGGATCAGATGACGGCGCGGCTGGCGGGGGGTGCCTCGGCGGAGGACGCGTCGGGCGCGGCACTCGGAATGCTGCGCGCACGGCTCGAACGGATTTACGCGGGGCGGGCCACGTTTTCGATGAAGGAGGAGAAGACCGCGGCGTACGTCGCGTCCGAGCCGATGTGGAAGGCGGGCGCGGACCCGTCCGCCCCGCGGACGAAGAGGCGGGTGGAGGTGACCTGTGCGCAGTTGGGGTACGAGTACGACGATTCGTACTCGGATGCGGAAGTGCTTGATCCCAAGTCCGATCTCATGGCGGAGATTCACAAGTGGGGGACGTCGAGCGCGGCGTTGTTCGGTACGGGGGCGGAGGTCTTCAACCCGCTGGGCCCCGTTGTATCGTTGACCAACCTGGCGACCTCGGCCCTCGCGTGGCAGTCGAAGGTGAGCAAGGACGAGACGGTGGCCGTAGGTTGGTTTGATGTGCAGGCTGATACGCTGGGGCTGATGTCGGCGGTCTCAGGAATGGGGTCGAGCCTCATCGAGATCGCGAATCTGAAGGAGAACATAGTCGACGACACGACGAAGAAGGTGATTCGCCGTCGGCTTATGGGGGCGGCTGGCGTGCTCGCGATCGCGAGCGCTGTGTTCGAGGTTGCTGGTTCGAACAAGAAGGCGATGGATGCGATCGTGGGAAAGCGCAACTACATGGAGGGCGTGGGGCACCTCATGGTTTCGGCAGGATCGGGGGTGTTGGCGGTCGGTGGGGGTTTGTCGCTGAGTGCGGCGATCTTCGGGACTGCCGCGGCTACTGGACCGGTGGGCTTCATCTTGGGGGTCGTTGGGACCGCTGTGGCGTTTGTCGGTGGGTTGGTGGCGGCGGAGTTCGCGACCACGCCGCTCAGCGAGTTTGTGAAGTTCTCGTTTCTCGGGACGGAGGGGGACTCGACTCCTCGCCAGGTGGAGGTTTCGTGGACCGGCGAGAGGTTACCGATCGGGGGACCGGTGGAGCAGGCGGCGCTGCTGCTGTATCTGCTTGGGAGCTTCACGATGCGGCGGGCGGGGAGTGAGAAACCGGACTCAACGGGTGCCCACGACTACCCGCGGTATCATCGCACCGGCTATTGGAGACTGGTGGGGTCGCACAAGCAACTGCGAGTTCCAAGGGACCCCGACTGCGAGCCCTTGGTCCAGATCGACTTGGGGTACTTCCCGGTTGGTTCGAGGCTTGATCTGTAGATCATTCAGCGGTACCCGAACAGCCCGATGCAACCATCCGGCCTGTACCGTCCGAGGGGTCTGGTGAGCTTTGCGCACGAGCGTCCGGGGCAGATCGTCGAGATCGAACAACCCGCGCTTTCGGAGATCAGGTTCGCGAACGCCGAGTACCTTGTTGATGACTCCGCTATCAGGGCGTTTCGAATGGAGCTTCGGCCGGTGAGCTTCGGTCTCATCAACCGCGCCACCACGGTACAGAACAACACGATGCGAGACTGGCGATCGTACTGCACGGGGTGCCTTGTGAAGGCGCGGATCTCGATCGGTGGGCAGCCGATGCTACTCAAGAGCATGCCCCAAGCCGTAGGTTGGGTTGGGATCCACATGTTCGCCTCGGACGTCTCGCCTGTCCCTTCGCTGAATCCGGGCTCTTACATTGATTCCAAGGTCGTCAGTTAAGGGCGTGCGCCCCGGCTCTGCCCGAGGTCTCGCGCAGATGCGGGCCCGAACCCCAACCGGACGGGACTGGCGGAGCGGGGCGGCGGCTGCCGGTGGGTGCGGTTGCGCGCGCCAGTCGGGGCCGTTTGCGTTCTTTCTCATTGGACTTACACTGTGCGGCCGAAGAACATCGCCCGCGCTTGGTCCGTAGTTGGAGGGCGGTGGGCGGAGGCGGTGAATGGGGGTCTTGGGATGACGACGATGCACGCGAGCGCGGCGGGGACAACCGGTGAGGGGACTGTCGGGGCTCCGCTCGCGCAGATGGTGCGTGAGCGGGTCGCTCGGACGGTGGTCGGACAGGACACGGTGGTGGATGCCATCCTCATCAGCCTGCTGACCGGCGGTCACCTGCTGCTGCAGGGGGTGCCGGGGCTGGCGAAGACGCTCCTGGTCAACGCGGTGTCCAAGGCGATCGACCTGGCGTTCGGTCGCGTGCAGTTCACGATCGACCTGTTGCCGGCGGACATTCTGGGTGCGGAGATCCTCGACGAATCAACGCGGCAGTTTCGGCTGAGCAAGGGCCCGGTGTTCACGAACCTGCTGCTGGCCGACGAGATTAACCGCGCGACGCCGAAGGTGCAGTCGGCGCTGCTGGAGGCGATGCAGGAGCGGCGGGTGACGATCGGTTCGCACACGCTGAAGCTGCCGACGCCGTTTCTGGTGATCGCGACGCAGAACCCGATCGAGCAGGCGGGGACGTTTGAGCTTCCGGAGGCGCAGCTGGATCGGTTCATGCTGTGCCACCGGCTGAACTATCCGACGAAGGATCAGGAGACCGAGGTACTTCGCCGATCGCTGGCGCTGGGGCTGTCGCGCGAAGGGGGCGGGGCTGTGCCGCGGACGGCGTTTGATGCGATCGAGCAGGAGCCGGTGGTGCGGCTGTCGGAGCTTTCGGAGGCGATGGGGATGGTGCAGCAGGTGCATGTGAGCGAGGTGTTTCTGCGGCACTGCGTGGACCTGGTGGATCGGACGCGGTCGTGCGAGGAGTTGGAGCTTGGGTGCTCGCCGCGTGCGGGGATCGCGTTGGTTCAGGCGGCGCGGGCGCGGGCGTTCATTCACGGGCGGACGTACGTGACGCCGGATGATCTGTTTGCACTCGCGCCGGATGTGATGTTGCACCGGATGCGGCCGACGTACGAGGCGCAGGCGCGGGGGCGGACGACACGGATGATCCTGGACGAGTTGATGTCGGCATCGTGAGGGGGTGGGGAGTGACGGAGGATCCTGGCCACACGCCGCCGCCGTTCGAGCTCGCCGCGAGGCAGTTCGAGCTCGGGCTGCGCCGTTTGGCGGATGATCTGACGTACGGGATGGAGGGCTCGCGGTTTGTGGGGAGCGGGATCGACTTTGCGCAGACGCGTCCGTACTCG
>JBIKMF010000260.1:0-5916 GCA_044359425.1 Phycisphaerales bacterium | reverse complement strand
CCGCGCGATCACCCTCACGTACCTCCGCGGGATTCGCCCCCAGAAAGCCCGGTGTCACCGCGACATCCTTCTCCACGCCCGTGAAGTTCAGCGATATGTGGTGCCCCTCGAGTTTCCAACCCCACGGCCCACGCCCCGGCGTCCCGAAAACCGCCACCGAGTACGCCAGCGGATCCCGCCGCGGCCCCGATCCCTTCTCCATCTCCCGCAGCACCGCATCAAGCAGCATGATCTCCTCAACCTTCCCCATCCCGCGCGACGAAAGCGCCGCACGCAGCAACTCCCTCGCCCGCCGCTTCTGGACGCTGCTCATCTCCGAAAACTCGACACCAGCACCCTTCCGCGGCACATAATGCCAGTCTTCCCTCGCGCGATCCTCAAACCCCAACGCCGCCTTCGCACGCAGCTCCGGCGTCAGCGACTCGAGAAACGCACCCGCCGCACCCGCCATCGCGTCCGCTGGTTCGGCCCGCCCACCCAAGCCCGCCGCCGCCGCAACGCATCCGAGCAGAAGGAAAGAGAGAACTCTCGTACTTCGTTCCATCTGGAGCTACTCCGTGCGCAGAAATGCTGCCTCAGCATACCACAACGCACCATGCCCACGGTCGTTCACGCCCCAGCCCACGATGGGCCGTTCGCACCGAGCCGCCGCCGCTGATGTACACTCGCCCGCCGCACCCACTCGGAAACACCACATGTTCACCATCACCAAAGACCTCGTCCTCCCCGCCACCATCACAGGGTCCTGGCCCCGCCCGAAATGGATGGACGAGAGCATGTGGGGCCGCCCCCTCGATTCCTGCATGATGGACGTGCGCTTCCGCGAGAAGTTCCAGGACGCCATGGCCACCCTCGTCAGCGACCAGGAACGCGCCGGCCTCGACATCGTCACGCACGGCGACCTCCACTGCGACGAGGACTACGCCGGCCGCTCGTGGCACCACTACCCGCTCCAGCGCTGGACCGGTTTCGAAGGCGACCACCTCCAGTCCTGGGCCACGCGCTCCCCGTGGCTCAAGTACCCGCCCGGCACCATGCTCAACGAAATCTACACCGGCTGGCGGTGGCCCCGCGTCGTGGACAAGATCACGCACCGCTCACTCGACTACCCCAAAATCTGGCGCCTCGCGCAGACCCGCACCTCCAAGCCCGTTCGCTTCGGCACATGCTGCTCCCAGGTCATGGGCCTCTTCCTCGATATCCACACCCCCAAGTACAAGGACAAGCGCGAAGTCCTCTGGGACATGGCCGTCGCCATGAACACCGAACTCCTCGCGCTCCGCGACGCCGGCTGCCGCTCGATCCAGATCGAAGAACCCTGCTTCCACTTCATGGCCAACACCTACGGCAAAGACCACGAAGAAGTGAAGTTCTACCTCGACTGCTACAACCGCGAAGTGCAGGGCCTCGACGACGTGGAACTCTGGATCCACACCTGCTGGGGAAACCCCAACATGCAGCGCGTCATCGACAACGACAGCTACGCCGCGTCACTCGACATGTACATGTCCCAGGCCCGCGGCGACGTCTGGACCATCGAAACCAAAGACCGCAACATGCGTGAGATCGAACTCCTCGCGCCCTACATGAAGCACTCCGGGAAAAAGGTCTGCATCGGTGTCGTTTCCCACCGCCGCCTCCAGGTCGAAACCCCCGAGGAAGTCGCCGACTCCATCCGCCTCGCCCTCCGGCACATCCCCGCCGAACGCCTCATCATCTCCACCGATTGCGGCTTCGGCCGCCAAGGCTGCAACCGCGACATCGCGTTCTTCAAGAGTGTCTCCATCGCCCAGGGAACCAACATCGTCCGCCGCGAACTCGGCCTCCCCGCTGCCCGAATCCCCGCCGCCGACCCCCTCCTCCAGACCGACCTCGTCCCCGACAAGCCCGCGTGATCGCGGCCACCTCCCGCTCGCACGTGTACCATCCGCCTGTGGACACAAGCCCCCACAACAACGAAGACGCCACCCTCCTGCTCAACGCCGCGGCCGGGGGCGACAAACTCGCCGCCGACCGCCTCCTCCCACTCGTCTACGACCAGCTCCGCAAGGCCGCGCAACGCGACCTCATCGGTGATCGCGAACGGCCCTCCTTGTCCGCGACCCTCCTCGTCCACGAGGCGTACCTCAAACTCATCGGCCCTCGCCAGATCCCCTGGGCCAACCGCGCCCACTTCTACGCCGCCGCCGCCGAGGCCATGCGACGAATCCTCCTCGACCACGCCCGCAAGCACGCCCGTCGCGGCGGCCCCGCTCGTCCACTCACGGAAATCACCGACGTCCAAGCCCTCGCCGATTCCGACCCCGAACACATCATCGCTCTCGACGCCGCCCTCACCAAGCTCGAGACCGAAGACCCCGAGGCCGCGGCGATCGTGCGCCTGCGTTTCTTCGCGGGGCTGAGCGTGGAGCAGGCGGCCGAAGCGATGGGCGTCTCGGCGCGCTCGGCCGCGCGACTGTGGACCTACGCGCGCGCGTCTCTCTACCGCGCGATGACACAACGCGAGTAACAGTGCCACCGACGCCGCCGCGGCGCAGGTGCGATACGCCGGAGTCATGCGTCAACGCGGTCGGCGGCGCACGATCGGTTCCCACGCGCGTTCTTATCTTCCTCTTGTTTGCTGCTTTGCTGCTTTGAGCTTTGCTCTCCCCCTCGGCCCCCCGCGCGCGCTACGCTCAGTATCATGCCAGCCAATCCAACACGATCATGGCACACCCTCTCCGATGTGCTTGTCGTGCAGGAGTTGGGATCTGATCAGTCCCGCGGGCTCTCGCCGACAGAGGCCGCGGCGCGTCAGGCCCGCGACGGTCGCAACGTGATCACGTCGAAGCGCGGCCGCCCGTGGTGGCTGCTCCTGCTGCTCCAGTTCCACACGCCGCTGGTGTACCTGCTGCTGCTCGCGGGCGGTGTCACGCTGTGGCTCGGCGAGTACACCGACAGCGGCGTGATCCTCGGCGTGGTGGTCATCAACGCGATCGTCGGGTTCATCCAGGAACAGCGAGCGGTGAAGGCGATCGACGCGCTCTCACGCTCGATGCGCATCCAGACGACGGTGAAGCGCGACGGACAGCGACGGCGCGTGGACTCGGCCGATCTCGTGGCAGGCGACATCATCGCGCTCGAACCCGGCGACAAGGTCCCCGCGGATCTGCGCCTGCTCGATGCCGCGGGACACGCGAGCGCGCACGAGCTCCGCATCGATGAGTCCGCGCTCACCGGCGAGAGCAAGCCGGTCTCCAAGCACCCGGCGCCGCTCCCGGTGCAGACCGAGCTCGCCGACCGCCGCAACATGCTGTACGCCGGCTCGCTCGTCACGCGCGGTGGCGCGGAAGGGATCGTCGTGTCGATCGCGGACGCGACGGAGGTCGGGCGTATCAGCGGGATGATCGCGGCGGCCGAAGAGATCGAAACGCCCCTTGCCGCGAAACTCGCCTCCTTCAGCCGCACGCTGCTGTGGATCGTGCTGGCGGTCGCGGGGCTGGCGTTCGGCGTGGGCATCGCGCGCGGCAATCCGCCGGCGGAGATGTTCAAGGCCGCGGTCGCGATCGCGGTGGGCGCGATCCCCGAGGGCCTCCCCGCCGCGGTCACCATCATGCTGGCCGTCGGCGTTTCCCGCATGGCGCGCCGCAGGGCGATCATCCGCAAGCTGCCGGCGGTCGAGGCGCTGGGCGCGACGACGGTGATCTGCTCGGACAAGACGGGCACGCTGACGCAGAACCAGATGACGGTGCGCGCCGCGTGGGCCGCGGGCGTGGAGTACGACTTCGAGGGAGCGGGGTACGACCCCGCGGGCACGATCGCCGTGGTCGGCGCGGGCGCCGCGTTGAGCGTGCACGACGCGCCGGCCCTCGCGGAGTTGCTGCGCTGCGGCGTGCTCTGCAACGACGCGACGCTGATCGCAAAGCCCGGTAGCGCGTGGGAAGTACACGGCGATCCCACCGAAGCGGCGCTCGTCGTCGGCGCGCGCAAACTCACCGGCACGGAGATGACCTCCGACCACCTCGCCGCCCGTTACCCGCGCCAGGACGTCATCCCCTTCGACTCCGAGCGCCAGTACATGGCGACGCTGCACGCGCCGCGCGACGACGACGCGGAGCCCGACCGCGAAGGCGAGCGCGTCGTGTTCGTGAAGGGCGCGGTCGAGCGTGTGCTCGCGATGTGCGGCGCCGAGCGTGATCCCGGCGGCGCTCCGCGCGCGTTCGACAGAGATCGTGCGCACCACGCGGCGGCCGAGCTCGCGCGGCGCGGGTTGCGGGTCCTCGCCTTCGCCACCGCGCCCGCCGCGACCGACGACCTCACGCACCCGATGGTCGAGTCCGCGCCGGGCGGGCTCGTCTTCCTCGGCCTCCAAGGGATGCTCGACCCGCCGCGCGAGGAAGCGGTGAAGGCGGTGGCCGCGTGCCAGGCCGCGGGCGTGCACGTGAAGATGATCACGGGCGATCACGCGCTCACCGCCTCGACGATCGCGCGCATGGTGGGGATCAGCGCGGAGAGCGCCGAAGCGCCGCTGCGCGTGCTCACCGGCGCCGAGATGGCGGAGATCCCGGACGCCGACCTGCCCGCACGCGCGGAGGCGACCGCGGTCTTCGCACGCATGACCCCCGAGCAGAAACTGAGGCTCGTCAAGGCGCTGCAGACCGGCACCGGCGGTCGCAGAAACATCGTCGCCATGACCGGCGACGGCGTAAACGACGCGCCCGCGCTTCGGCAGGCGGACATCGGCGTGGCCATGGGCACCGCCGGCACGGAAGTCGCCAAGGACGCCGCGGACATGGTGCTCGCCGACGACAACTTCGCGTCGATCCAGGCCGCGGTGGAGGAAGGGCGCGCGGTCTTCAGCAACCTCATGAAGTTCATCGTGTGGACGCTGCCCACCAACGGCGAGGCGCTGGTCATCATCGCGGCGATCGCGATGGGGTGGCCGCTGCCGATCCTCCCGGTGCAGGCGCTGTACATCAACATGGTGACCGCGGTGCTTCTCGGGATCCCGCTGATCGCCGAGGCGCAGGAGCCGGGGATCATGAAGCGCCCGCCACGCGACCCGGCCCGCCCGCTGCTGACCTTCGAGCTCTTCATGCGCACCGGCCTGGTGTCGGTGTTGCTGTGCGCGGGCGCGATGATCGTCTTTAGCTCCCAGCAGGCGCGCGGACTCGGCGAAGCCGCGGCACGCACCGCCGCGGTTTCCGCCATCGTCGCCGGTGAGACCTTCTATCTCTTCTCCGCGCGCGCGCTGCTGCACCCCGCGTGGGCCATCCCGCTCTTCTCCAACCTCTGGCTGTGGGCAGGGATCGGCGCGATGATCCTCACGCAAGCCGCGTTCGTGCACGTCCCGCTTATGAACCGCCTCTTCCACACCGCGCCCCTCGACACCCGCGGGTGGATCGACGTGGTCTGCGTCGGCGCGGCGACGCTGGTCGTCGTCGAGGTCGAGAAGGCGCTGCGCCGTCGCACGCGCCCGCGCTGATCGCCGCTCTCGCTCGCCCTCCCCCGCTAAAACGCCAGCGAACCGACGAGCCTCCACCCTCCGATTCCCCCATCCTCATCGCCGGATTGCCTTACACTCTCCCAAACCGCCGCGCGCCCTCCTGCGCGCGCCGCACGGAGCCCGCGATGAACGATCCCGACTTCCCAACCTCCCCTGCGCCCCGTGAACCAGATCGTCCCTTCGATTCAGCCCAAGCTCCCACCCTCGCTCTCCCCACACGCGAAGGCCCCGGCACCGTCATCGGTCCCTACAAAATCGTCCAGTTGCTCGGCGAAGGCGGCTTCGGCACCGTCTTCATGGCCCAACAGGAACGCCCCGTCCGCCGCGCCGTCGCGCTCAAGATCATCAAGCTCGGCATGGACACCCATCAGGTCGTCGCCCGCTTCGAACAGGAGCGCCAGGCCCTCGCCCTCATGGACCACCCCCACATC
>JBIKMF010000259.1:0-5932 GCA_044359425.1 Phycisphaerales bacterium | reverse complement strand
GCGATGTTCAGCGCCTTCAGCGAACCAGCCTCCGCCTTCCACGACGAATGCCCGCTCACCTTCTCACGCGCCACATCCCGGGCCTTGTCCACCCGCGCCAGCCGGTCCTCGATCGTCACGAACTCCGCCGACTCCGGCAGCGACGCCGCCGAGGCCACGAACTCCGCCGCCGACCGCAACGTCTCGAACCGCGCCCGATACGCCGGCACACGCCGCTGATCCGCTTCCGTTCCCATCACCAGCAGCGACGCTCCCGCCACCAGGTCCCGGTCCAGCTTCCCGCGGCTTTCCTTCACCTTGTCCGCCACCTGCCCCTGGTTCGTCGCGATCAACTCCCGCAACTGCGTGATCTGCTCCGGCTCGGCCTTCGCCGTCTTGTCCTTCGCGCCCTCCTCCGCCTTCGCCGGCAGCTGGTCCAACAGCACCACAAACGCCCGCCGACCCTGCGCCTCCAGCTTGTCCCCTTCCTCTCGCGACAGCTTGATCGGATCCGCCGCCGCCTCGCCCAGCGCCTGAACCTGCTCGTTCACCGCGGCATACTGCACGGACAACTCGTCGAACCGCTGCTTCCACTCCTTGTCAAACTTCTCGTAGTCCGCGATCGTCCGCGGGTTCGCCGCCCCCGCCGCCGTCCCCGCGCCCGTGTCGGACACGTACGCCGCGCCCAGCAGCGCACCTTCCTTCGCCTGGTACTCGATCAGCGACGCCGTGAGCGCCTGGAGCCGACCAAAGGGGCTCGCCGCGTCCGCCTTGAAGTCAAACAACGCCAAGGCCATCGCGCGCACCCGCGCCTCCAGCCCTTCGTCAACCGCCCAGCTCTGCTCGGGCGGGTTCTTCGCCCAGTAGTCGCCCCCGTACGCACGCGCGAGAGCGGCCTCGATCACGTCCTTGTCCTGACGGAACTCCTTCAGGCTATCGGGGTCGTCGGCGAGCACGTACTCGAACAACGCCTCCGCGTCGATCACCGGACGGTTGGTCGCGCCCTTGCCCTTCACCGACTTGCCGTTGCTCTCGATCTCCTTCTGCAACTCGGTGTCGCTGGGCGTCGCGCCCATCGAGTAGGTCTGGAGCCGCACCAGCTCGCGCAGCGCGTTCACCGCGCCCTCGTCCCAGGTCGTCTCCTTCGCCAGCCGCGCCCGCGCCGCCGTCACCAGCGGACGCACGACGTTGACTTCCACCACCGCACGATGGGCCGCGACCTGCGAGTCCTCGAACCCGCCCGAGGCGTTGCCGAACGCCGCGATCGGCTTGGCCATCGCCGGGATGTCGATCCGCTTGGTCATGCCCGTGGTCTGCTCGATGACCGCGACCGGCGTCGTGAACTCCTCGTCCACGCCGTCGCCCTCGATCTTCGCACGCCCGTTGTACGTCGCCGCGCCGTCGCGCACCGCGATGAACGGGATCGGGGCCTCTTCGCCGCCCTTCTTGTCCATCGACTCGTACAGCTTGGGCACCTTGGCCCAGAACGACGAGGGCTGCCCCAGCGACTTCTGGTACCCAAGGAAGCTCACGGCCCCGACGCCCACCGAGATCGCCAGCATCGCCGCGATCACGCCCACCACCGCCATCCGCTGGCGGGCCAGTTGCTTGCCGACGTTCGTCGCGCGCGTCACCAGCCCGCGCTCCTTGAACACACGCTCCAGGAACAGGTCCTTCAGGAAGTACGCCTTGTCCTTGTCCCAGTCGCGACTGCCCGGGAGGCTCTCGACCTCCACGCCCAGCGCCTGCGCCAGCGACATATCAAGGGCCTGACCCTCACGCATCGAGCTCGTGAAGTAGATCCCGCGCAGGAACAACGGCTTGGGGCTCCACTCGCCCGCGACGAAGATCTTCTCCAGGTACAGCCGCAGCCGCGGCGCGATCCGCACCAGGTTGTCCGGCAGCTCGAACATCTCGTCGATCTGGTCGATGCGACGGGCCGAAGCATCAGAGGTGTGCACCGGGTTCTGGAGCAGACCCATGCGGCGCTTGAGCAGCTTCTGCCGCACGGTGTCGAGGTGCTCCTCGACCAGGCTCGGCTTGAACGCCTCGTCGAGCGAACTCGGGTTCGCCCAGCCCAGGATCTGGTGCTGCAGCACCGGGTCGTTCAGCGTCTCGAAGAAGTCCTTGAATCCGATGATGCGGTCGCACTTGGTGACAATCACGTTCACCGGGAACCGCACGTCCAGGATCCGCTGCATCTCGTCCAGCTTGCGCGCGATCGCGCCCGCGGTCGATTCGATCTTCTCCGCCGTGTCCTTCAGCAGGTTCTCAGACGAGATCACCAGCAGCAGGCCGTTCACCGGGCAGTTGGGCCGGCTCAGCTTGAGCAGCCGCATGAACTCCTTCCACTCGCGATCGTCCTCCTGCATGAACAGACGACCCGCGGTGTCCAGCACCACCGCCGAGTTCGTGAACCACCAGTGCATGTTCAGCGTGCCGCCCGCGCCCTGCAGGCAGTCCTGCAAGCCCTGCGGGAACCCCACGTTGCTCCGCCGCAGCGCCTCGGTCTTGCCCGAACCGCTCGGCCCCACCAGGATGAACCACGGCAGCGTGTACAGGTCCTTGCCCGCCGACTTGTACACCGCGACGCCTTCTTCGAACTTGCGCCGCAGATCGTCCATGCGCGCCTTCGTCGCCGGGTCCACCGCGCCACCCGCCGACGACTTCGTCAGCAGCTGCGCGAACGGTCCGCTCTTGGACTTGTCCTTCAGCATCAGGACCAGCCGATACACGCCCAGGGCCGCCGCCATCGCGACCACCGAGATCAGCATGATCTTGAAGAACGGATTGTCCGGCCACAGGAACAGCCCCGCCACCGAGCTGATCGTCAGACCGCCGCCAAGCACGTACAACGCCGCCATCGGCGTGAACGGACCCTTTTTCTCGTCAGCCATCGCAATCCTCCCCGCGCCGGGCTCTCGACAGGCCCCACGCGATCCCCGTCATCGGGCCCACCGGTCGGGCCCCGTTGTTCGTTCACCACGACTCACTTGCTCTCGACCACGACCCCGGTCCTCGACGCATCCACCGTCTTCAGGTCGATCGTCAAGTTCTCCTGCGCCTGCCGGAAGAAGTACACGTACCCCACCAGCACCCCCGCCGTCAGCACCGTCAACGCGATCACCACGCCCGTCAACCGACGCGCCGGCGAAAGGTGCAGCGGCCTCGTGTCCACGCCCTCGTACGCCGCGGGACAAATCTTCCCCGCCTGGTCCGCGTCGATCATCCCACGCAGCCGCGCCGAGATCTCCAGCATCTTCTTCCGCCGATAGTCCGGCTGCCCGTCGTACAGCCCCGTGAACCCCAGCCCGATGCACTCGTAGAACACCGACAGCTTGAACGTCGCGCCCTCCGTCGGGTCCCGCAGCGTCTCCTCCAGCATGTCCCAGAACTTCTCCTCGAACGCCAGCTCCGGACCCTCGTTGATCCCCAGCTGACGCGGATCCGCCGAGAACGGCTTCCACCCCCCAGGGAACGTGATCTGGCTGTTCAGGATCATCGAGTCGGTGAAGAACATCAACACCTTCTCGGTCTGCTCGTACGGACCCACCATCCCCGGCGTGGCCTCCGCCTTGCTCCGCATGTCCGCGAAGATCGCCTTGATCTCGCTCTTCACCAGCCCCTGATCCGTACGCCCCCCCTTGCGCCCAAGCCTGTTCAACCGGCACACGTACTGAAACAACGGCTCGCAAATCTCCGTCAGCGTCATGAGTCAACTCCCAGACTTACGAGGGCAAGGTCATGTACAACTGAACGTCCTGGTACTCGAACGTCTCCGCCTCCGGCCAGCGGATCCCAAGCCCCCGCTCCTTCGGATCCTGAACCCGCTTCCACATCTGCTCGCTCTCCCCCAGCACCAGCCGGAAGTAGTGCAGATCCCCGGCGCTGAACATCCCCTGCGGCGGATGCCGCTCCTCCACCAGCTTGATCCCGAAGAGATAGCTCTTGGGCGCAAGGCTCTTGGGCATCAGCTTGAAGCTGTCCGCGTTCTCCACCAGCTTCGCCAGCACCGTCGGCTCCATCCGCGTCCTGATTCCCAGGTAGAAGCCGTTGGGCTCGGTGAAGTCCGCCTCGTCCAGGTTCAGCGACAGGATCGTCCCGTCCTTCACGAACGGCTTGCTCCTCACCTTCGTCTTCACCTCGCCCGTCAGCAGCGGCCGGATCCTCTTGTCCAACTCAAGGAACACGATCCCCGGGTTCTCGTGGTCGTACTTCGGAGCCTCAAACGGATCCCGGTCCGGCGACAACGCCGCCAGATCTCCCAGCAACTCCCGCAGCTCCAGGTACGCCTCAAAGGGCGTCATCAGCCCAATCCCCGCAGGACCCGCCGTCAGCAGCGCCGGCAGCCGCGACGCCCACTTGTTCAGCGTCCGCAGCCGCATCAGATCCAGCACCACCTGGCCCTTGATGTTCTCAACAACCCACCCGCCCCGCGCCAGGCCGTTCGCCATCACCTTCCGCGATGCCTCCACCGCCTGCGCCAGATCCCGCACAATGTTCCGCAGCCCCGAACTCCCCGCCAACACCAGACACGGCGGCACAAACCGCGAATCCACCCGGGGCAGCGTCTGCTCCGACGCCGACGCCTCCACCCGCAAAAGCGGGATCACTTCCATGTCGCTCGTGTCATCCCCCTCAACCACCAGCCGCGCGTTGTACCGACGCACCAGCACCGGCTGCGAGTTCTCCCCCGTGTTCTCGTCCAGCCGCGCTCCCTCCGTCACCCGATACAACCGCTTCACCCGCGCCTCTTCACCCACCGCCCGCCTCGCCGCCGCGGCATTCGCCGCCATCGGCTCCACGGTGTTCGCACGCGACGACTGCCACAGCGGCAGCGCCAGCCCGACCGTGAACCCCCCCGACGCCGCCTGGAACACACGCTTCACATCCAGCGCCGCCAGGTCGGTGTTCCCCGGAACGTCGATCTCCACGCCGCTGGGCATGATCGCCCGCAGCCTGTCGATCCGCACCAGCATGTTCTCGAGCGCATCGCTCGACCACTTCATGTCGATCACGCCGTACGGGAACGGGTTCGTCCCGCGCCTCTCGCGCGCGATCGTGTCCAACACCTCCCGCTGCATCGCCTGCAGGTGGTGCGGCTGAAGAAACAGGCCCTCGTGCCAGTGAACCATCCCAACACTCGACATGCTGCTGATCTCCCGGCCCTTGTGCCAGCTAGAGAATGTCCGAACCGTTACGCCCCATCACGCCCCAACCCCATCACTGCCCCGTGAACTGATCCAGCCAGGCCTCGACTTCCTTCTTCACCAGATCCTGGATCCGTCGCGCAATCGACGCCTTGTCCATCGCCTTCATCATCGCACAATACGCATCCCAGCACTTGCCGGCACGCCCGAACGCCGCCGCCCCCACGGCCTTGTCGATCTCCTCCGGTGCAAACCGCGTCATGTGGTCCGCCGCGAACTGCTCCCCAGCCCTCCGCACCGCGCGAACCACCGCCGCGATCAACACCCGGTTGTTCGCCTCCGACTTCTGCAGCATCTCCTTCGTCACCTTCGCGTCCCCCGTCAGGAAACGCTCCGCATCCTTCTTCATCGTCTGCTGCACGAACGCCGAGTACTTGCCGTCCACCCCGATGTCCCGGGCAAACGTCGTCGACATCATCTCCACCCGGATCAGGTAGTCCGTCGCGATCACCAGCATGTCGCCCATGCGATCCGGGCCGAAGCTCGAATCCGCCGCCGCGCCAACCACCCGCCGCAGCGAACCCACCGTCGCCTCCGGCAATCCCCCGCCCCCACCCCCACTCGACACCACCGCCGGCCCCGCGACCGTCGTCACCTCTCGCTTCACCAGCCCCCCTGCCGCCAGCTTCTCCGTGATCTTCGCCCGATCCCCCTCGCTCATCCCCTTCGTCGCCTCCAGCAGCCGCTTCACCAGCTCCGCCGGATCCCGAACCTCCTCCACAATCACCCGCTCCTCAACCTCC
>JBIKMF010000024.1:0-20644 GCA_044359425.1 Phycisphaerales bacterium | reverse complement strand
CGATGGACTCGATCTTCGCGGGCTTGAGCTCGGGCGCGTTCGAGACGGGGCGGCCGAAGCTGTGAAGCCGAAGGTCGCTGAACGGGATGGTGATCGTCGTCCATTCACCGTCGGTGGTCTTGAAGTTCGTCTGGAAACTACCGGCCATCATCCGGACATCGGAGCATCGCACGTCGAACTGATACGTGCGACCGTCGCCGCGAACGCGGAGCTCGACGCCCGAGGCGTCCTTCATGAAGCCCACGGGGAGGGTGGTCTGCATCTGCGAGAACCCGCCGTTGTTCTCGAGGGAGAGGTCACCGGTGAACCGAAGGACGCCGGCTTCGGTCTGAGCCACCCGGCCGGAGGAGAGGCCGCCCATCACGCCGTCGAGGACGATCCGCCAGCCGGAGACGCCGTCGTCAAACTCGAGGTTTGCGGGCTGGGCGAAGGCGAGTGAGGACAGAAAGACAGCGGACGCGGCGAGGGCGTTGCGGATCATGGAAGTCTCCTGGGGGTCCATGTGATTCGGAGGCCCCGCGGTCCTGGATTCGCGTTTGGGTGCTTCCAGGCGATCGGGTTCGGCCCCGCGGCGGGCGGGCCCGGGGTAGGGGATGGGGGGAGGCGGGGACCGGAGGGGGTTCCGCGGGCGGGGCCCCCGGGGCGGGGCCGCAGCCTCCGGGACCTCCCTATCATCCGCCGTCCCGCATCTCGGGCGTCGAAAGGAAACAGTCATGGCCGAACGTATCTTCAACTTCTCCGCCGGACCCGGTTGCCTCCCCGAGGAGGTCGTCAAACAGGCGCAGCACGACCTCTGGAACATTCGTGGGACTGGCATCGGCATCATGGAGCACAGCCATCGCGGCAAGACCTTTGATGCGATTCTGGCGGAGACCGAGGCGGCCTGTCGGAAGGTTGGGAACATCCCGGCGAACTACAAGGTGCTGTTCCTGACCGGTGGTGCGACCTCGCAGAACTACATGGTGCCCGCGAACCTGCTCCCGCAGGACGCGACCGCCGACTACCTGATCACCGGGTACTGGGCGGAGAAGAGTGCCGAGCACGCCCGCATGTACGGCAACATCCACGTCGGATGGGATGGAAAGGCGAACAAGCACGCCTTTGTGCCGAGCAACGCCGAGATCAAGTACTCGGCCAAGCCGAGCTATGTGCACTGGTGCTCGAACAACACGATCTACGGCACGCAGTTCAGGGCCGAGCCCGCGATTCCCGAGGGTGTTCCGAGCATCTGCGACATGAGCAGCGACATCTTCTCGCGGCCGATCGATATCTCGAAGTACGCGTTGATCTACGCGGGTGCGCAGAAGAACATCGGGATCGCGGGGACGACGCTGGTGATCATCCGCGAGGATCTGCTCGAGCGCAAGCCGCGCGAGTTGCCGTTGATGCTGCAGTACCGTGTGCAGGCGAAGGACGAGAGCCGGCACAACACGCCGCCGGTGTTCCCGATCTACATGTGCGGTCTGATGTTCAACTGGATCCTTGCGCAGGGCGGAACGGCGGCGATCGCCAAGCGGAACGAGGAGAAGGCCCAGCACATCTACGACGTGCTGGACAGCTCTGCGTTCTGGAAGGGCCACGCGCGGAAGGAAAGCCGGAGCCTGATGAACATCACGTTCCGAGCGCCGACCGAGGAACTGGACAACGCGTTCCTGGCCGAAGCGCAGAAGGCGGGGATGGACCAGTTGAAGGGCCATCGCTCCACAGGCGGCATGCGTGCGAGCACGTACAACGCGTTCCCGGCTGCTGGGTGCAAGGCCCTGGCGGATCTGATGAGGGACTTTGAGCGCCGCAACGGGTAAGGAACCAGAGGGTTGCGCGGGCAGGGATGTCCCCCGAGCGAGGGGGCTAGTGACCACGTTTTCCACAGAGAGGAATTTGAGGCGGTGGGTTGTGCAACGTGGCCCGGCGCGGTAGTCTCCTCCGGTGTTACTGGACCCGACGGGAGTCGGGATCTCGTGTGTTCGTGGGGCTTCCGCCGAAGATCGGATGGCGGTGGGGAGAGCGGAGCGGCCAGGAGTAAGGCCAATGACAGACGGCTCGACCGCACAGTTGGATGGCGTTGAGGGCGTGGTGAAGTGGTTCGACCCGCGCAAGGGCTTCGGGTTCATCATCGGACCCGAAGGGCAGGACATCTTCACCCATTACAGTGTGATCCAGGGGGACGGATTCCGCGTCCTGAAGGATGGCAGCACGGTTCAGTACGACGCGACCAAGACGGACAAGGGTTGGAAAGCTACTCGGGTCGTCCGGGTGGATGCCGTCGAGGTCAGCGTGGTCAAGCGGGGATACTCGCGGACCCCGCGCCGGTGATTCGGCTGCTTTGACCTGCGGAACGGCTCGACCCGCGAGCAGTTTCGGCTGATACTACCGCGTGATCAATCCGTACCTGACTTTGGGCTTTGGTCTGCTCGCCGGTGCTGGCGTGGCGGTGCTGGGCAGTCGGTACGTCGTGAGGCGCTCGTTGGCCCGTATGCGGGCCGCGGAGCGGCGGGCGAGGTCGGCCGAGCGGATGGCCGAGATCGGAGCGATGACCGGGGGTCTCGCGCACGAGATCAAGAACCCCCTGTCGACCATCGGACTCAACGCCCAGCTTCTTGCGGAGGGCATCGAGGAACTCGGCGGTGTCGAGCCGGAGACCAAGGGGCGGCTGGTTCGCCGTCTTGCTTCCTTGCGCCGAGAGGTCGAGAGGCTGAAGGGGATCCTGACGGACTTTCTGTCGTACGCGGGTGAGTTGCGGCTGGACCTCAAGCCCACGGAGTTGGCCGTTGCGCTCGAGGAACTCGCGGACTTCTTTGGCCCGCAGGCGGCGCAGCAGAACGTGCGTCTTCGCGTGGAGGCGAGGCCGGTCGGTCCGGTGTCTGTTGACGTGGGGTACGTGAAGCAGGCGATTCTCAATCTCCTGCTGAACGCGGCCCAGGCCATGTCGTCACAGCCAACGGATCGCCCGCGCGAGTTGATCCTCAAACTCGCTGAGGCTCGTGAAGCCGACAAGGTGCGCATCGTCACCATCGACGTCACCGACACAGGCCCCGGAATTCCGGAAGAGATCCGCGACAAGATCTTCAGCCCGTACTTCACGACCAAGAGTGGGGGAACGGGGCTCGGGCTGCCTACCACGCGACGGATCATCGAGGCGCACGGCGGCCGTCTGGAGCTGTACTCCGAGGTTGGACAAGGGTCGAGCTTCCGGATCGTGCTCCCGGTCGAGCCGCCCGCGCCTCCCGCTGTTTAGCTCAGGGGGTCGGGAAGTCCCACGCGGGGATCGCGGCGGGGGTTCGGGCCGACATCGCGCGGCGGACGAACTCCACGACTTCCAGGTGCTGCGCGGCGATGTCGTGCTTCTCGCCAGGGTCCGTGGCGAGGTCGTACAACTCGATCTGCGATGCTCCGGACCTGATCTTCGTCCGGACGCCCTTGTAGGAACCGATGCGGACGGCCTGTGCCGCGGCACCCGCGGGGGTTTCCCAGTACAACTGAGGGCGATCTTGGGCGATGGTTGGTGAGGCGAGGTGGGGAAGGAGTGATACTCCGTCTCGAGGTTCGATCGGCACTCCGGCGGCTTCGGCGAGCGTTGGGAAGAGGTCCCAGTTTGCGCACGCGAAGGTGCTGGTTTGACCGGGCGCTGTGTGTCCGGGCCAGGCGGCGATCAGGGGCACGCGGATGCCGCCGTCGTAGAGCTGACCCTTGAGGCCGCGACGGCCGTCGGCGCTGTTGAAGAAGGTCGAGTCGGCCCCGCCGGTGTAGGTCGGGCCGTTGTCGCTGGTGAAGACGACGAGGGTTTCGCCGGTGAGGCCCAGCGCGTCGATGCGGGCGAGGATGTCGCCGATGTCTCGGTCGAGGCGGGTGACCATCGCGGCGTAGGCGGCTCGGGGGTTGTTGTGCGCGAGGTACCCCTTCTTGCCGTCGTAGGCGGGGTCTTCGAATGCACCGATGTACGGGGCGAGCGAGTCCTGTGGGACCTGGAGCGCGAGATGGGGAATGGTCGTTGCGTAGTAGAGGAGGAAGGGGCGATCGGCGTTCGCATTGATGAAGGCGAGTGCTTCGTCACGCATCAGGTCCGGGGCGTAGTGCGCCATGGGCGTGTCGCCGCGAGCGGCCTTGGCGGGGTTGCCCTCGAGGCCGACCTTGGAGCCGTTGCGGAAGAGGAACGCTGGGGCGTGGTTGTGGGCGTGGCGTTGGCAGTAGTACCCGAAGAAGAGGTCGAAGCCGTGTCGGGCTGGGTCGCCGGTGGTCTCGGGCATGCCGAGTCCCCACTTGCCGATGCATGCGGTCGCGTAGCCCGCTGGTTTGAGGACGCTGGCGATGGTTACCGCGTCGGAGGGGAGCGGCATCTGGCCGTCGGGCTTGAGTTCGTGGTTGTCGCGGATCGCGGCGTGGCCGGTGTGCAGGCCGGTGAGAAGGGTGCAGCGTGAAGGCGCGCACACCGGAGCGCCGCTGTAGGCATTGACGAAGCGCACGCCGCGAGAGGCGAGGGCGTCGATGTTCGGGGTTTTGATGATGGACTGTCCGTAGCAGCCGAGTTCACCCGCGCCGAGGTCGTCGGCCATGATGAGGATGATGTTGGGCGGGCGAGTGGGGCGGGAGGCGCACGCGCCGAGCGTGATGGTGGTGACGAGGCAGAGCAGGAGCAACAGCGTGAGGGTGAGGGTTCTCATGGCTTGGCCTCGCGTTCTTCGATGGAGACGAGGCCGCAGTCGATGAACTGTCCGCCCGAGGTTTGCGTGCAGTGGATGGCGATGGTGTTCTCGCCAACTTTGAGGGAGGATGCCGCCTCGGCCGAGATGGGTGCGGTGACGTAGTCGGTGGTGAAGCCGTCGAGCTCGGCGGCGCGATGGCCGTTGATGTACACGATGGCGTGTTCGTCGTGGTGGATGAGAAGCGCGACGTTGCGGGGAACGTGGGCGAGCGTGAACGTGCGGCGTACGAAGATCTGGTCGGTGTTCCAGTGCGTGCCGACGCGCGAGCCGGGAGTGCCCTTGGTGCCGAAGCCGCCGGGGCCTTTGCTCCAACTGGAGTCGTCGAAGCCGGGGCCTTCCCAACCGGCCGGGGGGGTGGACGGGGCGAACGCCCAGACCTGATCGGGTGTCTCGATCGCGGTTGGGACGAGGGTTCTCGCGATTGGCGGCGGCATGTAGAGGCGCGATGTGGCGGCTTGGACGCGATCGGGGTCGATCTTCCAGATCTTCCGGTCGTAGGTGAGCCATCCGTTGACTTCGATCTCGACGTCGGTGGTCTGCGTGTAGACGGCGGCGCACAGCCCGCGACCGATCTGAGAGGGGATTGCTTCGAGGAGGGCCATGTACGCGTCGGTGAGGGCTTCCTTCGATGGGTAGCTGACGTATCCCCAGTTGATCTTTTCGACCCAGGTGTGTCCCTCAACGGGGAGGCCCAGACCTCCAAACTCACCGAGCACGGAGGCGCGAGCGGCTTCCTGCGGCGGGGTCGCGGGCTTCGGGTAGGCGTGGATGTCGATGACATCACCGATCTTCATGTCGGTCCAGCCGCTGGCGTTGTTCACCAGGCGGGTAGAGTCCCACGACTTCACGGACTTGACGATGTGACGGGCAAAGTCGGTGTCGTTCTGGCCCCAGCCTTCGTTGAAGGGGACCCACATGATGATGGACGGGTGCACCGAGCGTTCGCGGATGATCTCGCGGCATTCCTGCTCGAAGTTCGCACGCCAGGCCTTGCTGATCTGCGGGGATTCCTTCAGATCTTCGCCGCTGCGGAAGAAGGGCGATGGGATGTCCTGCCAGACGAGCACGCCGAGCGTGTCGCAGAGGTGGTAGAACGACTCGGGCTCGACCTTCACGTGCTTGCGGAGCATGTTGCCGCCCATGCGCTTGACCGCGCGGATGTCGAACTCCATGGCGGCGATGCTCGGGGGCGTGTAGAGGCCGTCGGGCCAGAAGCCCTGATCGAGCGGGCCGAACTGGAAGAGCGGCTTGCCGTTGAGCATGAGGCGGTTGAGTCCGTCTTCGTCCTTGGCGACGGTGATCTCTCGGAGGCCGAAGTACCCGCGGACCGTGTCGAGCACGAAGTCACCCTGTTTGATGGTGAGTTCGACGTCGTAGAGGTGGGGGGAGTCGGGCGACCAGAGCTTGGCCCCGGGGATCGGGATCTCGAGTTCTTCGGTGGCGGGACCGGTGGCGGAGGCGATCTCGGCGGTGCCATCGAGCACGCGTGCGTGGAGCACGGCTTCACCGGGGCCGCGGAGTGATGCCCGGATCTTCGCGTAGCTGGTGCGGGTGTTGGATGTCACGAGAAAGCGGTCGATGGAGGTCTCGGGGACGGGCTCGAGCCAGACGGTCTGCCAGACTCCGCTCGTGCGGGTGTACCAGATGCCGCCGGGCGTGAGCCACTGCTTGCCTCGGGGTTGGCCGCCGGTGTTGGTGGGATCCGTGGCGGTGATGAGGATGTCGTTGTCGCCGGGCTTGAGGGCGTCGGTGATGTCGAGAGAGATGCGGTCGTAGCCGCCGTGATGATCGCCGACGGCTTTGCCGTTGACTTCGACACGGGTGTGCCAGTCGCAGGCGTCGATGTGAAGGAGGACTCGCTTGCCGGCCCAGGTCGGGGGGATGGAGACAGTGCGCCAGATGCGGAGAGTCTCCGCGGGTTCGAGCGGGCGGGCGACGCCGGAGAGCGCGGATTCGATCGGGAATGGCACGAGGATTCGGCCTTGCGGCGCACGCTTCTCACGCGATTCGGTGGGGAGAATCTGGTACTCCCAGAGGCCGTTGAGGTTCTGCCACTCCTCTCGCCGCATGGTGGGGCGCGGGTACTCGCGGTGGGCGTTCTCGGGGGTGACCTCGCGGCCCCAGTCGGTCATGAGCTTTGGGGATGCTGGGGCCCAGGGTTGAGGCTGGGCGAGGAGTGCCGCGAGAACGGGGACGAGAGCGGTGAGCATCGCCAGAGACTACCGCGCGACGGCGGGGTGTGCGAGCGCGGGATCAGACGCCCTTGACGCGCCGGGTCAGTTTCTGGAAGGCCAGGCGGGCGAGGGTTCGGCCGCCGAGTTCGTCGGCGATACGGATCTTGTGCTCCACGGAGAAAGCCGGGGGCGGGGGAGGGGGCGCGTGGCTGGAGGCAAGGGCCGCGTGGGCGACACCGAGCTGCTCGGCGATGACGGGGGTGAGGAGCGAGAGCACACGCGCGAAGTGCACGCCGTGTCGCATCACAAGGGACTTCAGGTGATGGGGCGCGGGGCAGAGCGGGTCGGGTTCGGTGATGGTGATGAGGGCGTCGGGGGTTGCGATGCCGCGACCGAACGCGGCGATGGCCTCCCAGATGGCGCCGACGTGGCCCATGGGACCGAGGGTGGTATCGAGCGCGTCGCAGAGGAACTGGTCGGGCGTCGTGCGGAGCAGCACTCGGTGGAGGCGGCAGGGAAGGTCGAAGGGGGCGAGTTCGGGGAGGAGGTCGATGGCGGTGGGGGAGATGCGACCGTGGGTGCGGGACCACGTGGTCGCGAAGCCCGCGGCGGGGCGCCGTGCGAGCGCCAGGGCGCAGGACGCGAGCCACGACGGGTGGAGCGAGTCGGACGCGCGGAGCACGAGGAGCGCGTCGGTTGTTCGGATGTCGCTGGGTTCGACCGGTGCGTTTGATGCGTCGCGGCAGTGCCAGGACGAGCCGAGCCACCACAGGGTCTCCTCGCCGTCCGGGGGTGCGGGCACGAGGTAGACGACGCGGGTGCCGGCGGGTGTTTCGGCTGCGCGGAGTGACGCGGCGGCGGGTGAGGAGCGGACGTCGGAAGCGTCGGTGCAAAGCACCACGACGAGCGGAGAAACGGGGTGTTGGTCCGTGGTTGCGAGAGGAGCGAGCGCGACGGGTGCGTCGTAGAAGTTGCCGATCGGGTGGTCGGCCACGGGATAGGGCCGGCAGAGGCGATTGCGGAGCGCGGGGTTGGAGACCATCCGGCGCATGCAGTCGAGGAGACCGGGTGTGTCGCCGTTGAACGCGAGGCAGTTGCGTTCGTGCTGGAAGAAGTCCATGAACGCGGGGAGCGAGTTGATGACGACGGGAACACCGGCGTCGTAGACCTCGTGGAGCGCGTAGCAGAAGGACTCGATGCGGTTGGGGAAGACGGCGAAGAGCGCGGAGTCCAGTACTTCGGCGATCTTCGCGTGGGCGAGCTGGCCGTGGAAGCGGAAGCGGCTTCGCAGGCGTTGGGGGATCAGCGTGCGGAGGTAGTCGCTGTAGTGCGTGCCTGCGCCGGGGAAGGGGGTCTCGTTGGAGTCGTACCCGATGAGGTCGACGGTGAAGTCGAGATCGGGCCGCTCCTTCATGAGCATCACGGAGGCGTGAACGAACTGATCGACGCCTTTGATGTGGAAGAGGCGACCGACGAACGCGATCGAGAACGGGCCGTTTGTCGAGGGGTTTCCCTTCGCGGCGGGGAAGGGTTGCTTGGGCGGAGAGGAGACCACGACCCGGGATTCCGGGAGGTCGTACAGGTCCTTGTAGTAGGACTGGTAGTAGGTTTGTGAAGGGGCGAGAACGGTCTCGGCGAGCGCGAGGGAGGCGTGCTCGAAGGCGAACTGCGAGAGTTGAAGGCGGTCCTTGGCGAGGCCTTCACCGAATCGTTCGAGCACCTCGATGGCGCCGTGGAGTCGGCAGCCGAGCACGGGCTTGGCGGTGAGTTGGGGCTGAAAGAGGCGACGTGCGAATGAGTAGTACGCCGGGCCGCAGTACTCGAAGAACTCGACGAAGTCGATGGTCTCTCGCTTCTGGAGTTCTTCGAGGGCGAGCGAGAATCGGAGGGAAGTCCACTGGAAGATGTCCGGCACGTCCTCGCGGGGAGGTGTCCTGCCGGCGCAGAGGTCGTCGACGCGGTAGGCGCGGATGCGGTCCGGCCGCGCCATCGCGAGGCGATCAACCTCGTTAAACTTCCGCAGAAGGTCCTCTGGGATGTCCAGCACGAGCACTACGTCGTGACCCGCGTTGAGCAGGACATCGGCGGCGTGGTGAATGAGCACCCCGCACCCGCCCATGGTGGTCGGGTGGATCTCGAAGGACATGAAGCACGTCGTCGCCACGGGGGACCTCCGGGCCTGATCATCCAAGGGCGACGGCGGCAATCTCAGACTCGCGGGCGAGCGATGGCCCTTCGGCAAGCCACCGCGAAACGGAATCGACAGCTCGTGCGTTGTACCTCGGCGCGTAACGGGCGTACTCGGCGATGATCTCGTCGCGTTCGGCGACCGCTCGCGAGAAGTAGCGGGCGATCACGTCCGCGCGATCGGGGAAGGGGACCACGAGGCGGTCGTAGAGGTACCGGTTGTCCTCGAAGAGGTGCGAGCAGGGGCCGATGAGGCAGGGCACGCCGGCCTGCATGCTCTCGAGGGGTAGCATCGGGCAGCACTCGGAGAGGGTGACGTAGAGCGAGACGTGCGTGCGGCGGATCGCGTCGATGAGGGAGGCGCGGGCGATGGGGGTGTTGGAAATCGCTTCGGTCGGGAGGCCGAGCTCGTTGATGAGCTCGAGTGAAGCGGGGTCGAGGCCCGCGCCGTGGATTCGGACGTCACCGACCATGCGCATCGCCGCGATCATCGCGTAGGGGGCCTTGCGGAAGTTCTGTCCGCTGAGCCAGAGGCCCGCGCGCAAGGGCGAGGCGGGGATCTCGGGGGGCTGCATTACGTCACCCGGGACGTAGTTCAGAAGGAGTGAGGAAGGAATGCCCGCGCTGCGGAAGAAGTCCTCCATGCCCGCCTTGCAGGTGAGGATGGAACGGACTCGCCCCTCGCGCACGGCGTGCATCCAGAGCTTCAGGATGTGCCAGACGTACTCCTCGCCGATCTGGTGGTACGACCCGTGCCAGAAGAGGTCGACCGTCGTTTCCGGGCGGAGTTCGCGCAGGCGTCCAGCGATCTTGAGGTGTGACTCGTCGCCGCCGGAGAACACCACGTGGCGTACGCCGCTCTCGGCGAGCACGCGGGCGTGGTGCTCGATATCGGCTTCGGAGACCGAGAACGGATCGATGCTGGCGTCGGCGGGTACCGGGTATGTGTTCTGGAAGAGGATCCGTGTTGAGCTCGTGACCCCGAGCCACTTCGGGCAGTGCACCGCGACGGTCGCGTCCTGCTGCGTTCGGATCGACTCGATGAATCCCCGCTCCGCCGCGGAGAACGGACGCTGGACCGGTGCCGGGGGCTTCACCTCGTGCACGACCGCCGGCGCGGGAGCGTGCCGGGGTGTTTCCGCGGGCTGCCGCATCGGGGAGCGGGCCGGGCGGATCACAACCTGACCCGTCTGCTCGCTGGAGAGGTCGATGATCTCGGTCCGGCCGCCGAACTCGACGCGCACGACACCGCTCCACGGGTGCGTCATGAGCGTGAGAACGGGGTCGTTGCCGGTGCGGATGCTCGCGGCACCCGTGCACGACTGGAAGCACCGTCCGTAGGGGCGGTTCTCCACCGCGTGCTGGATCCAGTCGCCTTCGAGGTCAACGTAATCCCAGGGGATCGAGGGTTCGCCCGGTGCGCCGCTCACACCAAGAAGCCAGACTTCCTCGCCCATGCCCGTCTTGCCCCGGCGGCCGAGGGCTTCCACGCGGAGCGTCGCGCTCGATGGGCCCAGGGACTGCTTCGCGGCGCGGAGGAGCTTGTTGCGGCGGAGCTTGGTGAGCATCCGGTAGCTGGAGCTTCGCTTGATGAAGTCGAGCTCGAAGGCCTGCTCCTTGACGCGGTTCGCGAGCGCATCGAGCTCGGAGGTCTTCACGACCGGTGCCTCGTCGTACGAGTACCCGGTGGAGAACAATCCGGACTTGAGGTCCTTGGGGTCGTTCCGCGAGAGCACGAACGAGCCGTACGGGCGGCCCATGTAGTCCTTGAGCATGACGTGCCGGATGAGACCGAAGGCCTTGAAGTCCTCGGCCCACCACTGCGACAGATGCCTCTCGTAGGCGTTCCCGTACGCCTCCCCCTGCTCGAAGTCCTCGCCGATGGGGATGTTCACCAGTACGTACTCGGAACGGTCCAGCGAGAGGTTCAGCAGCTCGTTGGCCTTCTCCTTCGTGAAGTGCTCGAGCACGTCACCGAAGATGATCACCGACCACGGACCCGGGAGCGTCGGGATGATCTCCGCGGCGTCCCCGATGTGAATCTTGTTGTAGAACGATGAGTGATAGTCCGTGATACTCCGCGGGAATCCCTCGATCCCTTCGACGTGCACCTTCCAGTCCTCGCGGAAGACCCGCGAGTACCACACGTCGCAGAACTCGCGAGTGATAATCCCCCAGCGGCCGAAGCCGACGCCGATGTCGAGTACCCGCGACGGCGCCATCTTCATGAGGGCGTCGATGCAGAACGGAATTTGCTGCCAGTTGCTCGTTCCCACATTCCACTCCCAGGGCGGCGGTCTTGGCCGACCCTTGCTTCTTTACGTTAGCGCCGCACGAACCGCGGCAACGAAATCCTGCTGCTCCGCCCTCGCCCGCGCGAGAGCCGTTCCGACCGAATCCAGCTTCACTTCCAGATCAAACGACCGATCCCGCCACGCGCGGACCTGTGCCTCGGCGCCCATCGCGGCGAGCACGCCCTCGCGCCGGTTCGTGTCCAGCGCTTCTCTCGCCTGGGCGAGCGAGGCCGACAGTGTGACCAGTTCACGCTCCCGTGCCGCGAGACTCTGGGACCTCTCCGCCACGTCCGCTCGGAGCGATTCGGCCATCGCTGTCACCGCCGCCAGTTGCCCGCGCGATTCCGCGAGATCTTGCTCGGCGGTGGCGAGGCGGGCGGCGAGCGACTCGGCACGCTCGCGTTCGCCCGCGAGTTGTGCGTTGATCGCCTCGGACCGTTCCAGCGCGGTGCGGAGATCTTCGGTATTCGCGCGAGCGGTGGCGAGCGACTCTTCGGCGGCCCGTCGGCCCGATTCCGCGGTCTTCAGTGCCGCGTCAGCGACATCGAAGCCACGATCGATGTTCTCTTCGAGCCGGCGGTACAGGCCGATGATCGGCGCGTCCCACGCGAACACGGGCGGCTCCGCCACAGTTACGCGGTAGGGCGTGTGGGCGAGGTAGCCACGCTCCAGGGTCTCGCAGGCCTTGCCGAGCGACGCGTACGTCGCCGGCAGATCGTGCCGCCAGCACCCCGCGTGCACGCCGGAGAACACCGGGTAGTCCGGGCTCGTTTCGAGGTGGAGCACGTGCCCGCGGCAGACCCTCATCAGCTCGCCCAGCACTCCAGGCAGGTCTTCCGGGCGCACGTGCACCAGCACCTCGGCGCTGTACACGAGGTCGAAGCTCGCGTCGTCGTACGGCAGTCGGCCCGTCGGGCCGCCGACGTGGACGTGTTCGCCGTACCAGGCGTCTCCCGCCCATGCGCGTATCGACCCCGCCATGGAGTCGCTCTGGTCGTACCCGTGGACATCCACGTTCGGGAGTGTTCGCAGGTTGAAGAGATGGCGGCCAACACCGCAGCCGAACTCGAGCACGCGCAGCGGCCGTTCGCGTCCCTCGGCGTGCCGGAGCACGTACTGCGTGAGCATCAGCTCCTGGATGTGGTAGAGCACCATCCACGTCTTGCGACGCGCGTACTCGGCGGCCCAGTCTCCCCCGTGGTCGCGCCAGTACTGGTAGTTCTCAGCCACGCCGCCGTTCACGGGCACTCCTCCCACTCCACCGAAACATCCTGGTGAAACTTGTAGTGCACCGGACGCTCCGGATCGGGCATCACGCTGAACGCCGCGCACCCGTCGATCTGGTCGAACAGAACCACGTCGGAATAGTCGCGTCGTGAGACACGCGTCACCGCGAGCGACACGCCGTAGTTTCCGAGCCGCAGGGCCGCGTCGAACGCGAACCGCACCCGGATCCGCTTGCCAGCGCGCACGCTGATCGTGATCCGCTCGTCGTACGTCGTCGTTCCCATCAGATCCACGCCCGTCATGTCGCGCACCAGGAACGAAACGCTGACGTGCTCCGCGTCGATCTGCGGCTCGAGGATCGCTTCCAGCGTGACGCGCTCGCGGAACGAGAACGCCCGTCGCGGCAGGCCGTCGCCCCCGCGCAGCTCCACGCCCGCGATCTGCACGTGCCCGGTTCCGTAGCGGATCTGTCCGGGCACGTCTGTCCTGAAGACCACGGGCCGGCTGAACTCGGCGGTGGCGTCGAGCGCGTCCTTGTTGCTGGCCTCGCGGACGTGCGCCAGGTACAGGTTGGTCGCCTGGTCCGCGCCCCCGTAGTAGGTCGCCTGCCCGCCGACCATCACAAGGGCCTTGTTGCACAGGCTCCGAACCGCGTCCGGGGAGTGGCTGACGAAAAGGAGCGTCAGGCCCTCGTCACGGAGTTTGCGGAGCCGCCCCACGCACTTCTGCTGGAACCCGATATCGCCAACCGCGAGAATCTCGTCGACGATGAGCACGTCGGGGTTCACCGAGAAGGAAACCGCGAACGCCAGCCGCGCCGCCATGCCGCTCGAGTAGGTCTTGAGGGGTTGGTCGATGAACGAGCCGATGTCCGCGAACGAAGCGATCTCATCGAACCGCTGGTCCATCTCCGCGCGAGAGATTCCCAGGATCGATCCGCCGAGGTACACGTTCTCGCGGCCCGTGAAATCGGGGTTGAACCCGCTCCCGAGTTGCAGCATCGCCGCGACCCGGCCGCGCACTTCGATTTCGCCCTCGGTCGGTGTCAGGGTGCCCGCGATCAGCTGGAGCAGCGTGCTCTTGCCCGCGCCGTTGCGGCCCAGAATCCCCACCGACTCGCCGCGGGCGATCTCGAACGACACCTTGCGGCACGCCCAGAACTCGCGGTAGTACCGCTTGTGCCAGCGGAAGAACGCCTGCTTCAGGCGGTCCACCGGCTTGTCGTACACGTGGTAGCACTTGCCGGCATCCCGCACGCGGATCACCGCCTCGCCGGCTGTTCCCGCGGGCGCGGCCTCGATCATGCTCGCGGGCAGTGGTGGGGTCAGCGTGTCAGATGACATCGGCGAACCCCCGCTTGCTCTTCACGAACCAGGCGTAGCCCAGCTGCGCGACCACCACGCCGATCATCATGCCGCCAGCCCACGCGTCCCACCGCATGCTCTCGCCCGTCAGCACGCACCGCCGGACATTGTCCACGACCGCGGCCAGCGGATTCCACTCGATCATCCAGGAGAGGTTCGGCAGCTTCGTCAGCAGTTGCTCCGGCTTCCAGAAGATCGGCGTGAGGAAGAACATCAGCTGCGAGACAACCAGCGACACCACGTTCGCGACGTCCCGCACGAAAACCGTGAGACTCGCCAGAAACCAGGAGATCCCGATCGTCATCAGGAGCAGCGGCAGCATCGCGACGGGCACCAGCACCATCTGCCAGTGAAACGCATGCGAGAACACCGCCACGCCCGCGATCACCAGAAGGAACTCGCACGCCGCGTACAGCAGCGACGAACCCAGGTTCGCCACCGGCAGCACTTCCAGCGGGAAGACCACCTTCGTCACGTAGTGCGGGTTCTCCAGGACGAGCCCGCACGCCCGCGTTGCCGCCGACGAAAAGACGCCGAACACCGCCATGCCGCAGAAGAGCCACACCGCGTACTGCGGCCTCGTCTCCTCGTCACCGAGCGAACGCCCGCTGAAGATGTACGTGAAGATGAACGTGTACACCCCGAGCATGATCAGCGGAAACAGCATCGCCCAGATCAGGCCCAGGTGAGTTCCACGGTACCGAAGCAGGAAGTACCGCACCGTGAACTGCTTCGTCAGATCGCGCTGCGCCCAAAGTCCGGCCACCATCGTCGCCGGGTTGAGCAACGCTGCAATCGGTTCAGGTCGGGCTGTTCTCAGGGCGACGTTGAGCATTTCCGTACGACGCGTTCCGTGGGTCTGTTAAGACGTGACCCGCGCACTCCGTGCGCCCCGGGCGCCGTCGTCAGTGCCGAGAGGGGTGGCGACCCCCGTCCCGTTCGCCAGGCAGGTCTGTCGGCTTCGTCGCGACGGGTCCCCCGCCACGCCGAGGCCGAGAGCCCCGCAACGAGTCCTTATCTTATTCCATTGGCGTGCTCGAAGCCACCTCCGACGACCTCCACTTCGTCGGTGGTAAGTGCTTTGTACGCAATCTGAACATCGGGCGATCCTTCCAGTTTCCGAACCTCTACGCGAGTGATCGACACCGTGCGGGCGTCGTCCCTGCTCATCAGCACGCTCACCTCCGGCCGCGTCGGCCAGCGGTGGGTGTGGAACGCATCCTGGTCCTTCGAGGTTTGCACATCACACGCGCGGAAGAGCTCGAGCCGTCCCGCAACGCGTTCGTCGCCCAATCCCGAGCTCGCGAAACACACCGGCAGGGCCGAGTGGTCGATCACCCGCCACTTCACTCGGTCCCATATCCCCTCGACCAGCCGCATGCCGCGGGGCGTGAGATCGATCGCCAGCAGCCGGAAGGGCGCGAAGACGCCCAACTGCCCATCCGAGATTGACGCCACCGCCTCGTGTGCACTCCCGCTCGAGATCAGCGTGGGCACGATCGAGCCGCGCGATTTCAGTGACGAAGCGTGCGGGAGCACCGGCACCGGCCGCGGGTTCACATTCGTCACCGCCAGCGTCATGCCGCGTTCGTTGACCGCGATCCAGGTTCCGCCGGAGTCGGGATCAAGCGGGGCCAGAGCGCGGGTTCCGGCGAACTCGCGCCAGCGGGGCTCCTCACCGGGAGCGCGGCTGCGCAGCTCGTCGCGGTTGAACACCAGCCGATAGCCGGGCGTGTTTCCTTGCAGTTCGATGAGCGAAGCGGTGCACATCGCGGGTTACCCGTGCCGCGCCGCGCAGACCGCCTCGTTGTTGAGCGTCGATGGGGCCTTGCCCATGTCTTCGTTCAACAGCACGCCGTGTTCGCAGGCGATTGCACGCATCATCGCGACATGGTGGACGCCGTGATGAGTCGCGAACGCGAGTTCTCGTCCGAGCGTCGTCGCCAGTTCCTGCGTCTCGCCGGAGGCGGAGATCATCACGCGGATCACGAGCGATGTCGCGTTGTTCTTGCCGCGCACCTGCGAGAGTTCGCCGCACAACTCGGCGATCGCCGCGAGTCCCGCGACGGGATCCGTCTCCATCGGAACGTTCCGCTCCCGGTGGTCGTAGTCCACCACCCGGTCGGTCGCGAGCCCGGCCAGTGCGGCGGTGTAGTGGTCCAGCACGTGGCGGAGGTGCTTGCCGATCGTTCCTCCCGGCAGCACACGCGACGGACCCGAGTACACACCGTGCGGCAACGATCGAACCAGTTGCGTGCACTGCCCCAGCAGCGACGTCGCCGCATCGGCGAGGCGCTCGCATCCGTTCCGGGTGGTTTTGGTCTCGATGTTCATCGCCGATTCCTTCGGATTCCGTTCAGTTGCGTGTCGCCATCAGGACCTGATCGAGGATGTCTCGCGAGTTGGCGCACCGCGGGCACTTGTGCTGTCCGCCCAGCTTGCCACGGGACTCCATCCAGCGATGGAAGGCCCCGATGGGCAGCCAGCTCACGGTGGGCGAAGCCATGCCAAAGCCACCGGTTCGCTTGGTCGTGTAGTCGACGTTCTGCTCCTTCAGCGAGGCGTCGAAGGCCTCGGCGAAGGCGGCGGAAACGGCCGGATCGGGCGTGGAACTCGCTTCGATCGCGAGCTCGAGTCCTGCCCGCCGCCCGTCGCCCGGGTACACCGGGGCCGCGGTGAACTCGCCGATAATCACCCCGGTCGTCGCGGCTGCACGCGCGACCGCATTCTCGATGTGCTCGACAATCAGGTTCTCGCCGAAGGCGTTCACGAAGTGACGGTGACGGCCGACGATGCGGAGCCGGCACGGGCCGTCGCCACCACCACCGCCCGCGCCCGGGGTCCGATCGGGGATGGTGTCAAACTCGACAACATCGCCGAGCACGTACCTCCACATGCCGGCGCACGTGGAGAGCACCACGACGTACCGCTGCCCCTTCTCGACGGTTTCGCAGGTGAACGCGGGCGGGTTCGGGTCGTTGATCGATTCGAGCGGCACGAACTCGATGAAGTTCCCGATGTCCGTGAGCAGACGCAGGCCCGGGTCGCCGCGCGTGTCCTGGATCGCGATGAATCCCTCGGAGGCCGGGTACAGCTCCAGGCGGTGGGGCACGTCGCTTCCCGTCGCCGAGCCCGAGTACGCCTGGCGTACTCGAGGATCAAACGGCGCGTACTTCACGCCCCCGTGCACGAAGACAGTGAAGTTCGGCCACACGTCCTTGATGGTGCGGACATCAGGCCGCTCTGCGCGGGCCAGTTCGATCACCTTCTCGAAGAGGATCAGGCCCCACGAGCACATGCCGCTGATCATGCGGACGTCCTCGCGCAGGCATCGCTTGGCCATCGCCTCGATCTTTGAGGGCCAATGGCTCATCAGCGCGATCTCCGAGCCCGGGAGATAGATGTGCGTGAGCGGCCAGCGGATCAACGGGGTCACGATGCCGGACAGGTCGCCCGTGCGGACGCCGTGCTCATTCGTTTCCAGCTTCGTCGAGCCGCCGAGGAACAGGCTCTTCCCGGCCATCAGCGACGGCAGCGACACCCCGAACCGGTGCAGGTTCGCGAAGATGTCCAGCGAAGCGAGGAAGTTCGACCGCAGCATGTCCTTCGACACCGGGATGAACTTGTCACCCGCCGTCGTCCCGCTCGTCTGTGCGAAGTCCTCCACCAGCCCGGGCCACAGCACGTCCCGCTCGCCGTTCTCCCGCATCCTCGCGATCATGTCGCGGCAGGCGTACCAGTCACGGATCGGGACCTGCTTGCGATACGCCGAAACGATCTCGTCGCTGGGGAGTTCGGCGAGCTTCGCGAAGTCGTTCTGCCGCCCGTACTCCGTTGCGCTCGCTCTTTTCAGCAACTGACGCAACTGCGAAATCTGGATGCCCGCGCTGTTGCGCTGCCAGTGCCGCGTATCGCTCAGCAACCGGATGCGTCCCGCGAGGTACGTCCGCAGCCCCAAACCGACCAGAGAAGTCAGAACGCTCGCCATAGCTTCAAGACCCCGTGACGGGCCTCACCTTCCACCGGAGCCAATGCCCGAGACGAAATGGCTCAGGGCGTCCGCGAACTCCGCGGGGCTCTCGATCATCGGAGCGTGGCCGCACCGGTCGAACCATACCAGCTTCGCGCCCCTGATCTTCGATGCAAACTCGTCCGCCGCTTCCGGCGGCGTCACGATGTCCTGCCGCCCCCAGATCACCAGCGTCGGCACGTTGATCCGATGAATCTCGTCACCCAGATGGTTCCGACGCGCAGACCGCGACAGCTTCACCATCGCGTGCGCACGCCGACGATCGTTCAACTCCGCGTACGCGCGATCCACGTCCGCCTGGTTCATCTTCGAACGATCGTGGAACAACTCCCCGATCTTCTTCTCGAGCCAGGGACGCGTCGGCCGCAGCTGAACCTCGGAAACCATCGACTTCTCGATCAACCCGCTCGCCCCCGCCAGCACCAATCCGCGGCAGAGGTGGGGGTGCTCCAGCGCGATCTTCAGCGCGACATGCCCACCGAACGAGTTGCCGACCAACACCGCCGGGCGCCTCAGCTGAGTCGACAGAAACTCCGCCGTCAGCGTCGTCACCCCGTGGATCGAGCAGTCGTCGCCCGTGAGATTCAGCAGCGGCACTTCGAGCGCCGTCGAACGGGCCCGATCCGCGATGCGCTCGATCACGAGTTCCCAGTGGTCATTCAAGCCCACGAGCCCGTGGAGGAAGACGACGTCTTCGCCTTGCCCACGCTCCGTCACCCGCACGGGAACGTCGACCCCCGCCTTGCCGCGCAACTGAAGCGTGCGGCCGGGTTTCTCATCGAGAGGAAGGGAGTGTGTGGGGGTGCTGGTCATGAGCGTTATCGCGGATCATACCGGGCTCGAACCCGCTTCGCGGGGGGTGGCAGGGGATTCTATGGGGAGGACGGTCGTGTGCCCTTACGACTCCAGAACGCCGTCGCGGATGCGGACGACCCGGTCCGCGCGGGCGGCGGTCGCGTCGTCGTGGGTCACGATGATCATGGTTTGTGAGGATTGCCGCCGGAACTCCATGATCGCGTCGAGGATCTTCTGCCCGGTTTCACGATCCAGGTTCCCGGTCGGTTCGTCCGCGAGGAAGAGGCGGGGCTGATTGATAAGGGCGCGGCCGATGGCCACCCGCTGGCGCTCGCCGCCGCTGAGTTCCGCCGGCTTATGACGGAGGCGGTGCCCCAGCCCGAGGGTCTCGAGCGTGGCCAGCGCACGCTTGCGGATCTCGTGGCGTGCACCGGTGTACCCCAGGCCCTGATGGACCATGGGGGCGATCAGCACGTTCTCGAGCACGGTGAGTTCGGGGAGCAGGTGGTAGAACTGGAAGACAAAACCGACCCGGCCCGAGCGGTAGTCGTCCATCGCGCCCGCGGACATGCGGGTGAGGTCCTTGCCCTCGACCACGATCGAGCCGCCGTCCTTGTCCGGGCGATCAAGACCGCCGATCAGGTGCAGAAGCGTCGATTTGCCGGAGCCGGAGGCCCCGAGAATCGCGACGCATTCCCCCTCGGCGCACTCGAAGTTCACTCCGCGCAGGACGGGCACGCCGACCCTGCCGAGTTTGTAGGTCTTCTTCAGATTGCGGACTTCGACCATCGCCATAGTGTGTTACTCGAACCGCAACGCCCTCACCGGGTGCATCGCCGCGGCACGCACGGCCGGGATGATCGCGCCGACGAAGCAGGAGAGCACGCCACCGATCCCGACGATGACGGCGTGCGACGTTTCAACATTGCTGGGAATGTTCGTGAAGTAGTAGATCCGCGGGTCCCAGATCACGATGCCCATCGCCTCTCCGAGCCACTCGTGGATGGGGTTGATGTTGCGAACGATCGCGAACGCGCCCGCGAGCCCGAGGATGCTGCCCGTGATGCCGATCGTGAGCCCGTACCCCAGCCACACCCACGCGACCCCGGACCTGCTCGCGCCGATCGCCCGAAGGATGCCGATGTCGCGGGTCTTCTCGCTGATCATCGCCCAGAAGATCGAGAGCACGAGGATGACCGAGACGAGCGAGACCATCGAGAAGAGGAAGAGCACCAGCGACGTTTCCTTCTGAACCGCGCCGATCATCGTGCTGTTGAGATCCTCCCACGTCAGGATCCGGATGTCCTCACTGTGTGGAACCTCACCCGGATGTGCCGCGGCGAACTCGGCGTACGCCATCCGCACACGGGCGGCGAGCGGCCCCGACGCGCCGAGCTTGGAGTAGTCGCCCTTGCCCCGGACCAAAACGTGCGTGACCTTCGCCGGGTTCACGCCGACGATGCGGAAGCCGTCGGGCGATGAGGGGTCGTCCTCAACCCGCGGCGATTCGTCCATCTTGAGCATCTTCTGAACGACGTCGAGGCGCACGAGCGAGACTTTGTCGTCGAGCTCGAACTGGCCCGAGTGGTACTCGTTGGCAACCGGAATGATCCGTGATGCCGTGTCGGTCGGCTTGCCGGAATCATCCAGCGGCAGCAGCGTGAGGGTCACGGTCCCGTTGACCGGCATGAAGTCGTACGACGAATCGAAGGTGCCGTCCGACCGATTCCGGAAGATCACCGAGGGCTCAAACACACCCGACGCCCGGCGCGAGTTGATCCCGCTCACCGCGATGCCCAGCACCGCGCCACCCTCAGACTCGCCGGTCTTGGGGTTCACGCGCGAGAGGCTAAGTCCGTTCTGATACACCTGC
>JBIKMF010000257.1:0-5972 GCA_044359425.1 Phycisphaerales bacterium | reverse complement strand
CCCCGCGTTCACCCACCCCGTCGCGCTCGTCCAGCTGTGCGCGATGTACGGAACCGAGCACGGGCTCGGCGGCGGCAGCGGCTCGCCCGGCGTGCAATCGCCGAACGCGCAGTACCCCGCGAAGCAGTTCAGATTCCCCCAGTTCGCGTCGTTCAGCTTCCCCGTCGCCAGTACCGACAGGTCGCTCGAGCCCCGAACCGGCTCCGCGCTCAACCCCAGCCCGTTCACCCGCGTGTACCCAACCCCACGCTCCCACACGTACGTCACATACTCCTCGACCGCGTTGTCAAACACCAAGCCCGCGGCCTTGGTCCCGTCCGCCGACAGGTCGTCCCCCAACCCGTGAATCACCAGCACCGGCTGCGCAAGGCTTGCCGCCGTGCTCGCACAAAACACCAGGGCCGCCGCGAACGAAGTGTGACGATTGACGATCATTGAACAGTCTCCAGGATTTCTACAGAGAAATCTACGCGAAGCGTATTCGGCTCTCGATACCCCCGTCAACGCAGATATCCGCCCCTTACCAATCTCCCGCCCCAATTGTCCCCTCCAACCGCCTTTATCGGGCCTCAGCACCCGCTATCCCACCTCCCGAAGAACCCGATCACATCGTCACCATCCACACCCCCGTCGCCCGTGAAGTCCGCCCCGCTCTCGCCCGCGTCCCACAGCGCGAAGAACGCGATCACGTCGTCCCCGTCCACGCCGCCGTCGCAGTTGAAGTCCGCCCCGCAGATCAGCACTCGCGCGGGCGCCGTCAGATCCGTCCCGCACACCCCCTCACCGTCCAGCACCTCGCACGTGTAACTCCCCGCGTCGTGCGCGAACAGCGGGCTCAACGTCAGCGACCCTCCCGCCGCGCCCGGAATCTCCACGCCATCCTTCAACCAACGCACCACGCTCGACGATGGCACCCCGGCCACCGTCAACGTCACGCTCCCACCCGCACACGCGTTCACCACCGGCGGCGAAATCGACGGCACCACCGGCCCCACCTGCAGGTAGTCCCGCTCCATCCCCGTCGTGTTCGTGTACACCCCGCTGTTCACGTCGAAGTCCTCGAACACCGCCGCCACAATGCCGCGGCAGGCCACGCCCCCGACAAACCCGTCGATCCCGTGTGCCGTGCCAGGATTCGCGTCGATGATCGGCGACACGTGCTCCACGCCGTCCGTATCGATCAGTCGAAGCCGCGTCGCGTTGCGGATCCCCGAGCCATCGTCGTACGTCCAGCCTCCGAACGACATCACCGGCGGATCAAAGTCCACGCGCACCCATCCATACTGTCCGCCCTGCGTCGAAGGATGCAGCGCGGCCTGGAAGACGCGCCCGGGCTGGTTGAACGCGCCAGAGAAGAACGCCCGCCCGTGGTCGCCGACGAGCCCGCCCTCAAAGTTCACGAGCGAGATATCCGCGCCCGATGCCAACTGATCAATAGAAGCCCACGCGCCGTAGTTGTCGAAGTTGTACGACGTCGGCAGCGACGGTGTCGCCGCGCGGAAGCCGGCTTCATCCAGAGGGAAAAACTGAACCTGAGCGAACGCGGGCCCGGCGGAAGCAGCCAGGGCGAGAAACAAGAAACGGCGCATGCGAGAACTCCTCTCGCGAGATAGTAACTGCATTCCGCACCGGACAGAACGTCCGATACCGGGGTTCTTGCCGGCAACTCCGCCCCGGTTCGGGAAGTGTCATGCAAGCATCGAGCGAACGCCCGACCCGCGACGCCCCATGCACTTTTCCGAACCAAGCGATCGCGCCGGTGGCACACATGGACCAGTGCGTGCCGCGCGCATAGCGTGTCGCAGCCCGACGCGGCGATTCGCTCCGCTCGCGACAGGACGTGATGCCCAGCACATCCCTCCGTCCCCGCGGCCCGCTCGCCGCGCTCGCTCGAGTCCCTCCACGGGAGTCCGCCGTTGCGCGACACGCAGCGAGCGGAGAAAGGAGCGAATCACATGAACATCGGAACCGCACTTGGCCGCTCGTGCCTCGCACTGCTCGGCATCGCACCGTGCGCCTGGGGTCAGGTGAGCGCGGAGGCGTATTACGACTCGTGGTGGTACTCGAGCCGTGACAGCGGGCTCTACGCGTGGACCTGGAACCCCGGCGACACGTCCGTCTGCCCGACCGGGGACCTTGTTCCGAACTTCAAGCACACGTTCCACCCGGGAGTGCGCACCGGCGAGTACGTGATGTCCTACCCCGACGCCGACAACTGGACCCGCCAGCAGCAGGCGTACTGGGAGTTCAACCAAGAGTGGCAGGTCACCGACTCGCCCCCGGCATCGGGCCTCTCGAGCACGACGCGCAACGGCAACCATGAGATCACCACGCGTGACGGTGACCCGTGCTCGAACTACAGCGGCTGGAGCGACTATTTCTTCAACCTCGACAGCACACGCACCATCTACCGCTCGAACATGCGCCTGTTCGCACGCTCGGCCGCGGCACAGGTCGCCGGTGCACGCACGCAGTCCATCACCAGCGTGAAAGACCCGTGCGTGTTCACCCTTCCGCCCGACGATCTCGACGACTGGGCGATCGGCGGTGGGCTCTTCTGGGGTGGTGACGTGGACGGACCGATCGTGGACAGCGCGGACAACACGGTGCTCGGGTGGGGCGGCGCCTCGTTCCTCTACACCTACTCGCTCGACGGCGCAGAGCCCGAGCCGCTGATCCAGATTGACGTCGATACCAGCACATACATGGCAACGATGGGCGCCGCGCCGGGAGTTCGCTTCATGCGGGACGGCGCGCCGGTGACCATCGCCGACCTGATCGCCTCGCTCGACTCGGGCTTCCAAGCCGACGGGAGCTGGCGGACACCAGACTTGAACGCTCCCGGCGCCTTCAACTTCGAGTTCCGCTTCGACATCCCCGCGTCCGTGAACGGTGTGGTTGTCAACCTCGAAGCCCGGGCAATCGCGAACGACTCGGGCATCCCCGCGCCCGCCACGCTCCTGCTCGCCGTCCTCGGCGCGGCGTGCACCCGCAGAAGGTAAGACAAACCGGCCGCCAAACAAAAAACCCCGGGCGAATCGCCCGGGGTTCTCAGTTCTTCATTATGGCCTATGGCCTAAGCCCTATGGCCTTCTTCTCAACCCTTAAACGAAGACTTGAACGCCGCGATCACGTCGCTCAGCTTCTTGTCCATCGCGTTGTCGATCGCGCGGCTCTTGTCGAGCTCGTCCCACAGCGGCTTGTTCACCGTGTGGAAGTTCTCCAGCAGCCCGTTCTCGAACGCACGCACCTGCGGAACCGGGACGTCGTCCAGGAAGCCCTTCGTACCGGCGAAGATCGAGATGACCTGGTCCGTCACGAGGAACGGGGTGTACTGACCCTGCTTGAGGAGTTCGACGAACCGGCGGCCGCGGTCCAGCTGACGCTGCGTCGCCTTGTCCAGTTCCGTACCCAGCTGCGCGAAGGCTTCCAGTTCGCGGGCGGCCGCGAGGTCCAGTCGCAGCGAGCCGGCGATCTTCTTCATGCCCTTGATCTGAGCGTTACCACCCACGCGGCTCACCGAGATACCGACGTTCACCGCCGGACGCACGCCGCTGAAGAAGAGTTCCGGCTCGAGGTAGATCTGACCGTCCGTGATCGAAATCACGTTCGTCGGGATATACGCCGACACGTCGCCTTCCTGCGTCTCGATGACCGGCAGCGACGTGATCGAACCCGCGCCGTTCTCGTCGGACAGCTTCGTCGCACGCTCGAGCAGACGAGAGTGGAGATAGAACACGTCGCCCGGGTACGCCTCGCGGCCCGGCGGACGACGCAGCAGCAGCGAGAGCTGGCGGTACGCCACGGCCTGCTTCGACAAGTCGTCGTAGATGCACAGGGCGTGCTTGGGCATCGGCTTCCCGTTGCTCAGCTTCTGGCCCGGGTTCTTCCCGCTCCACATGAAGTACTCGGCCATCGACGTGCCCGAGTACGGAGCGATGTACTGCATCGGCGCGGGAGCAGAGCTCGACGCGTTCACGACGATGGTGTACTCCATCGCGCCGGCCTTGCGAAGCATCTCAACGACGCCCGCGACCGTCGATTCCTTCTGACCCACCGCGACGTACACGCACACGATCGCGTCCGCCGTGCCCCAGTACTGCTTCTGATTGATGATCGTGTCGAGCGCAACCGCCGTCTTGCCCGTCTTGCGGTCACCGATGATCAGCTCGCGCTGGCCGCGGCCGATCGGGATCATCGCGTCGATCGCCTTGATGCCCGTCTGCATCGGCTCGTGAACCGGCTGACGCTCGGCGATGCCCGGAGCGATAATGTCCGCCTTGCGGAACTCCGTCGCGTTGATCGCGCCCTTGTCGTCCATCGGACGACCGAGCGGATCCACCACGCGGCCCAGGAGCGCCTCGCCCACCGGAACTTCCAGCAGACGACCCGTCGCCTTGACCGTGTCCCCTTCCTTCACCGCCTTGTAGTCGCCGTAGATAACCGCGCCGACCGTGTCGAGTTCCAGGTTGAACACCTGACCCATCACGCCACCAGTAGCCGTCTGGAACTCCAGAAGCTCGCCGGCCATCGCGTTCCCCAGGCCGTAGATGCGGGCAATGCCGTCGCCCACTTCCACCACCCGCCCCACTTCCGACACCTCGAGCGCCGTCGAGAACTGCTCGATCTCCTGCTTGATCACGCTCGCGATTTCGTCGGTCTTGATCTTCACGCGCCGGCCCTCATTCAGTGAATGGTGTTGCTCTCGATACCCCATTGACCGGTCCCGTGACCGGCTCGTCTCGATGGGCCTCAAGGTTAGGTGTTCCTCCCTCCATTTGGTAGCAAAGCGCCCAAATCCATCTCCATGTTCTGGATCCGTTCGGTTTAGACCCCTCGCCGATCCCCCACCCCCACCCCTCGCCACCCCCTATTCCCGCTTATCCCGTGCTTTTTTTCCCCTTTCTGGTATTTTCTGGTCCGAACGCACCCACAATTCGCGTGATTAGAGGTGACGGCACCTCATCACACACACCCGGAGTTCCATATGTCACGTTCCGCCCTCTTCGCCATCCTCGCCTCCCTCTCTCTGGCATTCCCCGCCCTCGGCCAGTACTCCATCACCTGGTACACCATCGACGGCGGCGGCGGCACTTCCTCCGGTGGTTCCTACACCCTCTCCGGCACCATCGGCCAGCCCGACGCCGGTCCCGCCCTCACCGGCGGCTCCTTCTCCCTCACCGGTGGCTACTGGGCCGGAGCCGGTGAAACCCCCAACCCCTGCCCCGCTGACTACAACGACGACGGCGGCGTCGACGGCGACGACGTCATCGCCTTCTTCGCCGATTGGGACATCGGCCTCATCAACGCCGACATCACCAACGACGGCGGCGTGGACGGTGACGACGTCATCTTCTTCTTCGAACGCTGGGACTCCGGCTGCTAACACCCGCGGCCACGCCTCACACACACCAGCCACGAAGGACCCCGCGCTGCCGCACGGGGTCTTTCATTTTCAGGACCCGTCAAACCCCTCCCCGTTCACTTGTACAATCCACCCATGGCCGGTGATCCCACCACGCCTCACTCCCGCGCGGTCACCCGCTTGCTCGAACTCGCCGCCTCCGGCGACGGCGACGCCAACGCGGCTCTCTACCAGCACGTCTACGAAGCCCTCCGAGCCATGGCCCACCGCCACCTCGCCGGCGAACGCTCCGGCCACACCCTCCAGGCCACCGCCCTCGTCCACGAGGCCTACGTCCGCCTCCTCGGCGCCCAGTCCAACTGGTCCGACTCGGCACACTTCTTCCGGGCCGCCGCCCAGTGCATGCGCCGCATCCTTATTGACCACGCCAAGACCCGCAACCGCGCCAAGCGCGGGGGCGGAGCCGCCCGCGTCGAACTCGGCGACTGGCTCGAGGACCTCAAGGGCGGCGCCGTCGAACTCGCCCGCGACGGCGACCCCGACGCCTTCCTGGCCGTCGATCGCGCCATCTGTCGCTTGGAAGAGGAAGACCCGCAGGCCGGCGAAG
>JBIKMF010000256.1:0-5974 GCA_044359425.1 Phycisphaerales bacterium | reverse complement strand
GATCCGGGCTTCGATCTGGTCGTTCTGCATGGCGAGGTCGATGCGAACGGGGCCGAGGCCTTCGGGGCGGAGTCGCATCGTGACTTCCGTGCGCCCTTCGCGCACGCCTTGCACGATGACACGCGCGGCCTGCGCCGCGGTGGCGATCTCGGCCTTCATGATCTGGGGCTGGCCGGACTTGGAACCGATTCGGTTCATAACTTCGCGGAAGCCACCGGTGGCGGTCGCTGCGCCGGATCCTGAGGAAGCGGGTTGAGCGGTCGCCGGGGTTGACTGCGCGGTGCGGCTTGCGGGTGACGCGGGCCCGGCGACGGACGCAACCCGCGGCCCTGCTTGCGTGTTGCCGGAGGAGGGTTGTGCTGTGGTCTTGGGGGCGGCAGCGCCATCGGCCGCGGCGGCCTGAGCGGAGTGAGGATCCGGCGATGCGGCGGGCGTGCGTGAATCTGCGGCGGAAGCGTCGGATGAGCCGGAGTTCGACGCGGAGTTTGACTTCGGTGCGGCGGGGTCCGCGGGTGACTCGGCGCGGGCTTCGCGGCGCGTGCGGGGCGCGGCATCGGACGATGCGGGGCCTTCGTCGCTGGTGTCGGAGGGTGAAGCGGAGCGTGCGAGTTCCTGCGTGGCTTGCTCGGCGAGCGAGTAGTCGTCGTTGAGTCGCTGGGTGTGTTCGTCGACGACCGAGTCGGCGAGGTGGGCGGGCTCACCGATGATGGGATCGGTGGCAGTGGTTGAATCGGGCTCGGCGTCTGCGGCGGAGCGCTCGGACCGAGGCGTGGGCTGCTGGTCGGAGGCGGGTGACGCGGGGTCTTTGCGCCGATCGGCAAGAAGCGACGCGAAACCAGGAGAATCCTGCGCGGAGTTCGCTGGGAGTACGAGGAAGGTTTCGAACGGGAGTAGCTGGTTTGGAGCGATCTGCATCAAGGGGCACCCTGCGCGACCGCGGCGAATGTGCCGCGGACGCGGAGGGCTTCGAGCAACTCGGCTGCCAGTTTGGGATCTTCCTTGATGATTTCGTTGAGGATGGCGGTGCGGATCTTGTCGTCCATGGCGTCGATGTAGGCGAGAACCTGCTGGGTTCCGGGGCGTGAGGAGGGGGAGGAAGGTGACACGGTGGAGGGTTCGGGGCCGGTGGAGGGGGCTTGCGGGTTGGCGGAGGGCGGGGCAGCGACGGGTGCCATGGAGATGCCGGGGACCTGGACGGGTTGAATGCCGGCACCGTCGAGCATTTGCATGAGGACGGACTTGGCTTCCTTAGGCTCGAGCTTGGAGAGCACGGTGAGGGTTTTCTGGAACTGCTCGCTACCGACGGTGGCGAGGTTCTGTTGAATCTGATCGGCGTGGGCCTTCTGGGCGTCGCGGAGTTGCTTCCAGTCGGAGTCGAGCTTCGCACGCTCGCTGGAGAGGCTTGCGCGGAGGTCCTGGACTTCGCGCTTGAGGCGTTCGGCACGCTGGCGGTCGAGTTCCGTGGCCTCGAGGCGGGCCTCGAGCTGTTCGGCGGCGGTGAGTGGGGCCTGATTCTCTTTGCGGGCGGTTTCTTCTTCGGCTTTCTTCTGTTCGAGGGAGGCGAGTTCCGCGGCGGACGCGGCCTTCTCGTCGGTGATGGTGATCGTGAGGAGCTCGCGGATGCGGCGGGCGCGGTCGTTGTCGAGACGATCGGACTTCACGAGCCACGCGCCGAGCGCAACCAGGGCGATGAGATTGGCGAGCGCGGCAACGCTGAGCGCGGTCCAGAGTGCCTTCATGATTCAGTCTCCCGTCGGGCTGCGCCCATGACCATGATTTCATCGAGCGCGGCGGCTTCGGCGTGCTTTTGTTCCCACCCCCACTCTTCGAGCCGGCGCTCGCGGAGGCGTTCGACGGCCTTGCGGCGGGTGGTGGCTTTCAGGAGTTCGCGTCGGGCGATCTCGACGCGTTGGTGCACACCGGCGAGGCGGAGGGTTGCCTGCTGGGCGCGTGCAACCGCGTGGAGGGCGGCGTTCGCTTGGAGGCGGACTGATCGCAGGTGGACAGGGGCACCGGGGGCGAGGCGTTCTCGCATCTCTTCACGTTCGGTGGAGATGGCGCGTTGGTGGCCGCGGATTTCGTCCTCGATGGCGGCTCGCTCCCTCTCGATCGCGCCGAGGGCGAGCTGGCGCGCGCGTTCTTCGGCGAGTCTTGCTCGCAGCACCGCTTCCAGTCTGAAGATGAACTTCGCCATGGCCCTGACTCAGCGTCCCTTCGTCTTGTTGAGTTTCGCGACGTAATCCTTGCTCTCTTTGACCAGCGCCAGGAGCATCTTCCGGGCGTCGGTGAACGCGGTGGAATCACCCTTGCCCTGGCGGAGCAACTCGGAGAGCGAGCGGTTGTACTCGATCGCCGCGTCGGAATCCGGGTTGGAGCCCTTCGCGTATGCACCGATCTGAACGAGATCCTCCACCTCGCGGTAGAGCGCGAGGAGGCGGCACGCCCATCGGCGGGCCTCCTGGTGCTCCGGGTCGGTGACGTCGTCCGCGACACGGCTGACAGAGTCGAGGACGTCGACCGCGGGGAAGTGCCCGCGCTGCGCGAGCTTTCGTGAGAGGATCAGGTGCCCGTCGAGGATACCTCTGGCGGCGTCCGCGACGGGTTCGGTCATGTCATCGCCATCGACAAGGATCGTGTAAAGACCCGTCACCGCGCCTCCCTTGGCGGTGCCGGGGCGGGCCGAGATCGAGCCCGCACGCTCGAGCAGCAGCGCCATCGACGTGAACACGCTGGGTGTGTAGCCCTTCGTGGTCGGCGGTTCGCCCGCGGCGAGGCCGATCTGACGCTGGGCGTGCGCGAAGCGCGTGATCGAGTCCATCATCAGCAAGACCGAGCGTCCCTGCTCCCGGAAGAACTCCGCAACGGTGCACGCGAGCTTCGCCGCGCGCACGCGGAGCAGCGGTGATTCGTCGCCCGTCGCGACCACGACCACGCTGCGGCGCAGGCCTTCTTCGCCGAGGCTGTGTTCGATGAAGTCCTTCACTTCGCGCCCACGTTCGCCGATCAGTGCGACAACGTTGACATCCGCGTCGCTGCGCCGGGCCATGGTGCCCAGGAGTGTGGACTTGCCGACACCCGGGCCCGCGAAGACTCCCATGCGCTGCCCGCGACCGAGGGTCGTCATCAGGTCGACTGCGCGGACGCCCGTGTGCAGGGGCGAGACGATTCGCGTGCGTTCCATGGCGTTGAGCGGCGCAGGGTTGAGCGGGCGGCGCACGATCTCGCCCACAGGGCCGCGGCCGTCGACCGGACGTCCGAGGCCATCGATCACGCGCCCGAGCAGGCGGGTGCCGACCGCGCCACTCTGGGTCACTTCCTCTCCCACGACGGCGTCGCCCTCGCGTACGCCCTCGGTCTGGCCCAGGAGCATCACGATCGCGCGGCCGTCACCGAACCCAACGACCTCGCCCAGCAGGGGAGAACGCACCACGCCCGGGTCGTGCTCGAATCGAACCAGACTTCCGACGGGAAGCGGGAGGCTCTCGACGTGAACGCTCAGCCCGCGAACCGCGGAGACAACACCGACGACTCGCATCGGCTGCACGTCACGCAGTCTCTCGCGTACGACGTCAACGATCACGCCTGCGGCCCGCCTTCCGTTTCAGGCCCCAGGGGCATGATCGCCGCGGCGATCCGGTCGAGCTGAGTCCGCACGGTCGCGTCAATCCAGCCGCCGCCGGAGGACCGCACGCGGCACGAGCCTCGCTCCACGCTCGCGTCCTTCTCGAGCACCACGTGCGTCGAATCGCCGACGAGATCGGACAGGCGAGGGAGCGCTTCTCTCACCACCGCCTCGTCCTCGGGGTTCACGCGGATCGACAGTCTGCCGCAGTTCATCGCCAGTCGCACCGCCGCCGCGACCTGCTCGACGACCAGACTCGGATCCGCCGACACGGCCCGCTTGACGACGCGGGAGGCGATCTCCATGGCGAGGCGGACCACCTCGTTCGCGGCCTCCTGCTCGAGTTCGGCGCGGATCGCCCGAAAGCCGTTCAGGCCCTCTGTCCAGCCCGCGTCGAGCGCCTGGATCTTGGCGCGAGCCTCCGCCAACGCCGCGGCATGGCCTTCCTTGCGTCCCTGGGCGTGGCCGGCCGCGCGACCCTCTTCCGCGCCCTTCACGCGGCCTTCTTCGCGAGCGCCCGCGAGGATCTTCTCTCGCTCGGCCTTCGCGGCGAGGATGATCCGCTCCGCCTCGGCCTGTGCCGCGAGCTTAACGCGACGGCCCTGTTCGGCGAGGTCACCGAGGTCGAGAACGATGGCGTCCTTGACGTACGCCTGCGCCGCGGTGTGCCGAATGACCGCCATCCTCTTCCCTTCTCAGAATCCCGATCAGACCAGGAGTTCGCCCTCGCCGCCACGACCTTCGATGACAACGTCGCCGCTCTCCTCGAGCCGGCGCACGATATCGACGACGCGCTGCTGCGCGGCCTCGACGTCGCTGACCTTGACGGGTCCCATGTACTGCATGTCCTCGCCGATGAGTGCGGCCGCACGCTCCGACATGTTGCCGAAGATCTTCTTCTTGAGTTCTTCGGAAGCGGTCTTGAGCGCGAGGGCGAGCTCGCTGTTGTCGACCTCCTTGAGGACGGCCTGGATTCCCTTGTCGTTGACCATCCGGATGTCTTCGAAGACGAACATCAGCCGGCGGATCTGCTCGACCAGGTCGGGGTCCTCGGCTTCGAGCCCTTCGAGAATCGCCTTCTCAGTCGAGCGGTCCGCAAGGTTGAGAATCTCGGCCACCGTCGGCACGCCGCCGGCCTTCTCCATGTTCTGCATGAGCATGCTGGAGAGGCGGCTCTCGAGTCCACGCTCGACCTCGCGGATGACCTCGGGGTTGGTCTGCTCCATGTTCGCGACCCGCTTGATCACCTCGAGCTGCTTCTGCATCGGAAGCCCACCGAGGATCTCGCTCGCCTTGTGATGCTGAAGGTGGCAGAGGATCAGCGCGATCGTCTGCGGGTGTTCGTCCTGGATGAACGTCATCAGGTTCTCGCTCTCGGCCCGCTGCAGGAACGAGAACGGCGTCTTCTGCACCTGCGTCTGGATCTGGCCGAGCATGCGCTCCGCGGCCTTCGGATCGAGCGAGTTCTGGAGAATCTGCTTCGCGTAGTCGAGGTTGCCCTCGTTCATCGCGTGGCTGGCGACCGTGATCGAGTAGAACTCCTCCACCACCGCGCGGTGCAGCTCCGGGGGAACTCGCCCGAGCGCCGCCAGTTCACGTGTCACTTCCTCGACCGCCTCCGCCGGCAGGCTCTTGAGCACCGACGATGCACTCTCCGGCCCGACGGCCAGCAGCAGCACCGCGGCCTTGGTGATCCCGTCGATCTGCGTGGCGTCACTCGGCAGTTTCTCGTTCGGCTTCCGCGCCATCGATCATTCCTCCACTTCGATCCAGCGGTTCAGCAGACGTGCGGCCATCGAGGGGTTCTCCTTGATCAGCGAGCCGATCTGCTCCAGCATCTGCTGGCTCTGCAACTGACCGTCGTCGACCTCGATGCCCGACAACGCGTCCTGCGCCGCTTCCGCCTCGCCGATGACATCCGACGACGACTCGAGCGCGGGCGGCAGCCCCACGAGTTCCTCAGCCGTCGGCATCTCGGTCTTGCGACCCGCCTTCTTGACCATCACGATCATCATGCCCATCGCCGCGACGCCGAGCACGCCCAGCACCAGTTTGTCGATCATGCCGCCCCCCAACGCCAGAATCCCACCCCCACCACCGGTCCCCCCGCCGCCCAACACCCCGCCGCTCGCCGCCGTCACCGGCATGTCGCCCGGGATCATCGAAACACTGATCATTTCCTCGGCCAGCGCCTTCATCGCCGCGGCCGTGACGTTCTGGCCGCTCTGCACCATCAACGCCCTCAGCTGAGGAACCAGACTATCCACAATCATCGGTTTGATTGAGGCGATGAACTTCTGATCCACCTCGGCATCGGTGGGTCCTGCCGGAGCGGTACCGGTGTTAGGGGCT
>JBIKMF010000254.1:0-5999 GCA_044359425.1 Phycisphaerales bacterium | reverse complement strand
GGGCCATCTGCGGCAGCGGCTGCTCCCTGCCTTCAAACGTCACCATCATCGAGCCCACAATCTGGTCGTACTGCTGGCTCAGGCGCGAGAGATCCGCTTCGATCGCCACGTTCTCCTCGCGGAACAGGTCGACGCTCGCCCGCACCGCGCGATCCAACACGCCGTAGCGCTTCGCATCAAGCGGAAACCGGGCCGCGAGCTCGACGTACCGGCGATCGAGCTGGAAGAACGCGGGTGTCAGCTTCGGCTGAACCTCCCCCACAAACTCCGCGTACGCCTTCTGCGTCTTCTCGCTCTCGGTGTCGCAGGTCATCGCGATGTAGAGATCCGCCTTCACTTCCGAGCACGCCGCCTCCAACTCGCCGCGATCGATCAGCCACCGCTCGAGATCCGCGGCCGACTCCACCGGCCGCTTCAGCAGCGACTGGATGAGCGGCTCGACGGCCGCGAAGGTGCTCGCGTCCAGCTTGGCGGGAACAAACGTCGTGTTGATGGAAGTCACCATGGCCAAGCATAGAAGGCCCGGCTACCCCTCTACAAACGGGAGTTCCACGAACATCGTCGTGCCCTCCTTCCAAACGCTCTCGACCCCCACCGCTCCCCCAAGCCGCACCGCGGCCTGCTTCACCATCGAGAGGCCCAGCCCAGTCCCGCGACGCGGCGCCGTCCCCGAACGCGACCCGTCGACCTGGTAGAACCGGTCGAAGATCCTCGCCTGCGCGCCGATCGGGATACCGATGCCCCGGTCCGTCACCTCCAGCCGCACCAGCCCCGGCGTCGGCCTCAGCACCCGGACCACCACCGTCGTCCCCTCGTACGCGAACTTCGCCGAGTTCTCGATCAGGTTGCGCAGGATCAGCCGCACCGACTTCGACTCGGTAAACAGCGAGCCAAGCTCCGGCGGGCGCTCAAACGCCAGCGTCAGCCGCCGCTCCGCGAGCGACGGTCCGAACATGTCACGCAAGTCGGCAAACAACGCGTCCAGCTCCACCACACTGCGATCCACCGGAACGTCCTCGCTCTGCAGCCTCGAGAGGTCCAGCAGGTCGTTCAGCAGGTCCTCCAGCCGCGTGCAGTTCGCGCGAATCATCTCCGTCAAGCGATCCACCATCGGGGGATCGTCGTGGGCCGTCTCGATCGTCTCCGCCGCCGCCCGGATCGACGCCAGCGGCGTCCGCAGCTCGTGGCTGGCATTCGCCACAAAGTCCGTCTGCGCCCGAACCGCCGCCGCAAGCTCCGTCACGTCCTGCAGCGCCAACACCACCGGCTGCTTCCCCCCGGCCAAGGCCGGCTCCCCCATCGGCGTCGCGTACACGTTGAAGGTCCGCTTGCCTTCCGGGTGGTGAATCGTCACCAGGTCGTGCACCGACCGCCCCGCCGACGCCGCCGCGTGCAGCGCCAGCAAGGCGTTCTGCGAGAACAACTCGTCGATCGTCCTGCCAACCACCGAACCCGTTGCCCCCGCAAACAACGCCGCCCCCGCATTCGCCACCCGGATCACGCCCCCCGCGTCCGTCGCCACGATCGGGTCCGATACCGCGTCAATCACCCGCCCCTGCTCCAGCGCAACCGCCCGCAACGCCGCCAACTCCGCCGCCGCCCGGTCCACCCCGTGCCGCAGGCTCGCCTCCGCCTGCATCCCCGCCGCTCGCGCCAGCGTCGCCGCCGCGACCTTCGCGGCATGCTCGCTCCGCGTCCGGGGCTCGATGATGCCGAACACCAGGATGATCGTCAGCACCGCCGCGATCCCCGCCCCGATCACAATCACCCAGAACGGCGAATGGGGCGTCAGCAGACCGAACGAAGCCCATGCGAGTGCAAGGGTGGTCAGTTCAGCTCGGTTCGCCGCGGGTCTTGAGATCACGCTTCATCAATATAGAGATGCCGATGCCCGAAGGCCCGTTCAGGGACGGCCCGACTCCTGATCAGCGGCCGACATCGGATCCGGGGTCATTCGATAGCCGACACCTCTGACCGTTTTGATCAGGTCCGCCTGATCCTCCAGCTTCTTGCGGATCGACGTCACGTGCACATCGATGGTGCGCTCCGTGACCAGAACGCCGGGCCCCATCGCGCGGCTCATGAGCGCGGCACGCGAGAGCACGCGTCCCTGCGCCTGGAGCAACGCCGCGAGAATGCGGAACTCGGTGAGCGTGAGTTTCACGGGCTCGTTGTTCACGAATGCCTCGTGCGTCTCAAGATCGAGGCGGATCGTGCCGAGTTCCAACGACGTGTGCTCGGCGCTTGCGCGCCCCGCACGTCGGAGGAGAGCCTCGACGCGCGCGAGGAGGATTTTCATGGAGAACGGCTTGGCGATGTAGTCATCCGCACCGACCGCAAGCCCGACGACCTGGTCCGTCTCGCCGCCCTTGGCGGTGAGCATGATGATCGGGATCGACGCGGTGAGCGGGTTCGCGCGAACGCGGGACGCGACCTCGGTCCCGGAGAGTTCGGGGAGCATGACGTCGAGGATGACCAGGTCCGGCTTGGACTCGGAGATGGTGTCCAGGCCTCTGCGCCCGTTTTGGGCGGTGAGTACGTCATAACCTGCGCGTTTCAGGTTGTACGCGACCAATTCGAGCAGATCGCGTTCATCGTCGACAACAAGGACGGTGCGGGCCTCGGCCATGTTGCATTCCTAACTCGTTGCAAATCAACGACTTAAAGGACAATACGCCATCACAACTTCACGCTCAAGGAGGTTATCCAAGCGTTCTGGGGACGGGGTCCGCAGGGCGTTTAGATTCTATGAAACAGGTCCGTCCGCCCAAACAGGGGGTCTTACTCAGTGGAAAAGTTGTGCGGAGAGGCGGTACTCGGACGAAAAACCTAGGCGGACGTTTGCGACAGGTTTGAGCCGGGGGTATAGTCCGCCCCCCAGACGAAGGTTTTCGGGCACTCGTAGGTGACCGATCTTCTTCAGCTCGGCGGGTGATGGGCGGGAACGGCGGGGATCAGGACTCCGACGGAACCGAGCATCATGTGTCGAGGACGCGGGACGGGCAGCCTTGGGCGAACCCGCGTCGGGACATTCGGTTGCTCGGTAGGGCAGCGGCCTCGGATGGGCGGCTTCCAGATCGGGCCTACTCTCGGGGAGTACCCGCAGGGTTGACCGGAACCGGGTGTCTGTGTTGATCAACGTACGGGCCGCCAGCGTGGTCGGCCCACCATGAACGGCCGCGAAGGTCACAAATACGACCCGCAGCCAACCGTGAGAGGCACTTTCTGTCGCCCTCCGGATCTCGAATAGAGGAGTTTCAGCAATGAGTCAGACCAGAGTGCTTGTGTTGCTCGCGGGCGCTGCTCTGAGCATCGGGGCCCCGGCCCTGGCTCAGAACGCCAGCCTCGACTCCGGCCGCGCTTACGCCGCCGAGCTCGTGAACGACTCCGCGACCCGCAGCAGCCTCCTTCAGGGTGGCGGCGGCGGCGCGGGCCACGACTCCAACGGCTTCAGCATCGGTGACGGCTCGGGCAACAACCAGCTGTACCTCGGTGGCGCCGTCCAGTTCCGCTACCAGCACAACTTCCGCGATGAAGATGCCGCTGGCGAGAACAACGACTTCACCCACGGCTTCAGCAACAACAACGTCCGCTTCTGGACGTGGGGCCACGTGTGGAGCAAGGACCTGACCTATAAGATCCAGTTCCACCACGACGAGACCGACGGCTGGAACCTCGAGGACGCTTGGGGCCAGTACGCCTTCGAGAACGGCCTCGCCGTTCGCTGGGGCCAGTTCAAGGCTCCCGTGTTCCGCGAAGAGAGCATCGACTCCGAGAAGCAGCTCGGCATCGACCGCTCCAACGCCAACGAGTACTTCACCCAGGGCTACAGCCAGGCCGTTGCCCTCGTCTACACCTCCGACAGCTTCAAGGTGACCGGTGCCTTCGGCGACGGCGCCAGCACCGCCAACACCGACTTCAACAGCGACGCTGAGGCCGACTACGCCCTCACCGCCCGCGTTGACTTCAAGATCGCCGGCGCTGACTGGGATCGTTTCAACGACTTCACCTCGTTCCGCAGCCAGGACGACGCGGGCCTCATCGGCGCCGCGGTGCACTGGCAGGACGGCGGCGAAACCGGCGGCACGAACGAGGTCGAGTTCCTCGCCTACACCGTTGACGCCTCCTGGGAAGGCGCTGGCTGGAACGTCTTCGGCGCCTTCATGGGCGCTTCCGTCGAAGACAACGCCAACGCCACCGAGGAAGACCGCTTTGGCGGCGTCCTCCAGGGCGGCGTGTTCGTCTCCGATCAGATCGAACTCTTCGGCCGCTGGGACGGCATCTTCTGGGATGACGACGCGGGCGATCGCGACGACAACCACTTCATCTCCGCCGGCGTGAACTACTACATCTCCCCCGAGAGCCACGCCGTCAAGTTCACCGGCCAGCTCACCTGGGCCCTCAACGAGACCGCTTTCGATGACGGCACCGGTACCTTCGTCTCCGGCTTCAGCAACAACAGCATCCTCGGCCAGGCCGAGGACGACGAGATCACCCTCGGCTTCCAGATGCAGGTCATGTTCTAAGTCCTGCTCTCAGCCGCAAGGTTGAACGAGTCTGAATCAGCCGGCCGTCCGCAAGGACGGCCGGTTGTCTTTTTCCACATCCCCACTACCCCCTTGCACGTCCCAACTCCCCCCGGTACGCTCCCGCGCGCCGCATCTCTTCGCGGCAAGGAGACCCCCATCAATGAACAAGGCTGTTCTCGCGTTCCTCTCCCCCGCCCTCCTCGTTTCGCTCGCCCACGGCCAGGACGCCGCCCGCTCCTACGCCGCGGAACTGCTCAACGACGCTTCCACCCGCGCCAGCTACCAGGCCACCGGCGGTGCAGGGCACGACGCCAACGGGTTCGGGATCACCGACGGCTCGGGCGCCAACGCCCTCTACCTCGGCGGTGCCATCCAGTTCCGCTACACCATGAACTTCCGCGACGAGGACGTCGGCGACAACTCTGATTTCACCCACGGCTTCAACAGCCCCAACAACCGCATCTGGGCCTGGGGCCACGTCTGGGATAAGTCCCTCACCTACTACGTCCAGCTGTGGGCCGGCGACGCGGGCGAGTGGGCCCTCGAAGACGCCTGGGCCGAGTACGCCTTCGACGACGGCTTCGCCGTCCGCTGGGGCCAGATGACCCTCCCCATCCTCCGCGAAGAATGGATCGTCAACGAGAAACAGCTCGCCGTCGACCGCTCCGTCGCCAACGAGCTCCTGAGCCAAGACTTCAACCAGGGCGTTCAACTCTCCTACACCGCCGAGAACTTCCGCCTGACCGGCGCGTTCACCGATGGCATCCTCACGGCCAACTCCGACTTCAACTCCGCCGCCGAGGCCGACTACGCCCTCACCGCCCGCGTCGACTGGATGGTCGCCGGCAACGACTGGAACCGCTTCCTCGACTTCACCAGCTTCCGCTCCCAGGAATACGCCGCGCTCGTCGGCGGTGCGATCCACTGGCAGGACTCCGGCGAAACCGGCGGCACCGCATCACCCGGCGAGGAACTGCTCCTGTACACGATCGACGTCTCCTCCGAGGGTTCCGGCTGGAACTTCTACGGCGCGTTCATCGGCCAGAGCACGGAGATCGAGAACGGCGGCGGCGACACCGACAACTTCGCCGGCATCCTCCAGGGCGGCTTCTTCGTGACCGACCAGGTCGAACTCTTCGCCCGCTGGGACGCCATCTTCTGGGACGACGACACCCTCGACCTCAACGGTGACGAAGCCGACGACTCCCACTTCCTCACCGCCGGCGTCAACTACTACATCTCCCCCGAAAGCCACGCCGTGAAGTTCACCGGCGAAGTCGTCTGGGCCCTGAACGAGACCGACTGGGTCTACGACAGCACCGGCCCGCTCTCGGGCAACACCACCAACGGCCTGCTCGGCAACCCCGACGACGGCGAGATCGCCCTCCGCGCCCAGATGCAGATCCTCTTCTGATCCCTGTTCCCGCGACCAACAAGAAGGCCCCCCGCGCACGCGGGGGGCCTTTCTTT
>JBIKMF010000253.1:0-6027 GCA_044359425.1 Phycisphaerales bacterium | reverse complement strand
CGCGTGCGGAAGTTCTGGGCCTTGTTGCCGTGGATCACGACGTTGTTGACGCCCGCTTCGTCGAGGCGCTTGCCGACCTTGTCCGCGCCGTGCTTGGTCTTCGTGAAGACCACCGCGCGGTTCACGCCTTCCTGCTGCAGCATGTGGTTCAGCAGGGTCTGCTTGTCACGGAACGAGATCATGTACAGGCTCTCTTCGATCCGCGCGGCTGGGGTGCCCGCGGGCGCCGCAGCAACCCGGACCGGGTCCGAGAGCAGCGATTCTGCGAGATGCACGATCTCGCGCGGCATCGTCGCCGAGAACAGCAGCGTCTGCCGCTTCTTGGAGAGCTTCGACGCGATGTACTGGATCGGCTTGATGAAGCCCATGTCCAGCATCCGGTCCGCCTCGTCGAGGATGAAGATCTCGATCGCCGAAAGATCGATCAGGCCCTGGTCCATCAGGTCCACCAGACGTCCCGGAGCGGCGACGAGGATGTCGATGCCCTGGCGGATCGTCCGGACCTGGTGAAACTGGCTGACGCCGCCGAACACCACCGCGCCACGCAGGTGCGAGTTGCGGCCGTAGGTCTTGAATGATTCCCCGATCTGGGCCGCAAGCTCACGCGTCGGCGAGAGCACGAGCACGCGGGGCAGCACCGGCCCGCGCCGGGTCTTGTCGATCGGGGTGTCCGTCAAACGATGGATAACGGGAAGAGCGAACGCGGCGGTCTTGCCGGTCCCGGTCTGCGCGGTCGCGAGAATGTCGCGCCCTTCGAGGATCGGGGGAATCGCCTTCGCCTGGATGGGGGTCGGGGTTTCGTACCCCTCTTCCGCGAGGGCCCGGGTGATCTGGTCCTTGAGTCCGAGTGCTTTGAATGCCATGCGAGAACAACAACTCCTGCGGGTCGTGCGCGAATAGATGCGCGACGATCCGTGATTTCGGGCGAGACCTGGACCAAAACAGTTGGAACGAGGGCGGCCGTACTGGGGGGCGACACGCCGGGACCCCGAGGGGTTGTTCCGACGCGGCCAGCAGTTTCCCAGCTTTATCCCAGCAGTCCCGATCGGGAGCACTGAGTCTGAGGCCACCGGCGATGAACCACATGATAGGCGCGCCACCCGGGCCCGGGCGGGGCGCAACCCCACCGGTGCCAGACCTATAGTTCGCCCCTCCCGATTCCCGGGAGCAGAAAAGGGCAAGAACCTATGGCAGAGCGCCATTTCAACGTGGTTGTTATCGGTGGCGGTCCCGGCGGGTATGTCGGTGCGATCCGTGCCGCGCAGCTCGGGTATTCCGTCGCCATCATCGAGCGGGCCAAGATGGGCGGCGTGTGCCTGAACTGGGGTTGCATCCCCAGCAAGGCGCTGCTCGCCAACGCCGAGCTTTACGAGAAGGTGAACGGCAAGATGGACGCCTGGGGTCTGAAGGTCGAGGGCAAGGTCTCCCTCGACTGGGACAAGATCATCGGCCGCTCGCGCGACGTCGCCAGCAAGCTCAACAAGGGCGTTGAGTTCCTGATGAAGAAGAACAAGATCACGCACATCATCGGCAGCGGCAAGCTGCTCGCCGGTCGTGGCCCCGCCAACGGGAAGGACGCCGGTCAGAAGTGCCGCGTCGAAGTCCAGGAGTGCAAGGTGCAGGAGGAACTGACCTCGGCACCGGCGACCCCCGGCAAGGCCATCGAGACCATCACGGCCGACCACGTGATCGTGGCGACCGGCTCCGTGGCCCGTGACCTTCCCTTCGCGAAGTTCGACGGCCAGAAGATCTGGGGCGCCCGCGAAGCCATGTTCAACAAGGAAAAGCCCGGCAAGCTCGTCGTCATCGGCGCCGGCGCCATCGGCATGGAGTTCGCCTACTTCTACCACACCATGGGCACCAAGGTCACGGTCGTCGAAATGCTCGACCGCATCCTCCCCGTCGAAGACAAGGACATCTCCGACGCCCTCGCCAAGCACTACAAGAAGGCGGGCATGGACCTCAAGACCGGCTACACCACCACCAACGTCGAGAAGACCGCAACCGGAGTCAAGGTCACCGTCGCCCCCTTCGTCGGCGGCAAGGCCGATGAGTCCAAGAAGGAAACCCTCGAGGCCGACCGCGTCCTCGTCGCCATCGGCGTGAAGGGCCGCACCGACGGCCTCTGCGACGCCTCGCTGGGCCTCAAGATCGAACGCGATCACATCGTCACCGACTACATCCCCGGCAAGACCATCAACCAGCCCGTCGACTACAAGACCAACATCCCCGGCGTCTACGCCATCGGCGATGTCATCGGCCCACCCTGGCTCGCCCACGTCGCCAGCGAAGAGGCCATCCTCTGCGTCGAGCGCATCGCCTGGCGCGAGAAGAAGCTCGGCCACGAACCCATCCCGATGGACTACTCCGGCATCCCCGGCTGCACCTACTGCCTCCCCCAGGTCGCCAGCGTCGGCGCCACCGAGCAGAAGCTCATCGCCGACGGCCTCGTCAAGGGCAAGGACTACGACATCGGCTCCTTCCCCTTCGCCGCCAGCGGCAAGGCCATCGCCGCCGCCCACACCGAAGGCCTCGTCAAGATCATCCGCGGGCTCCCCCGCGGCGAGATCCTCGGCGCCCACATCATGGGCGACCAGGCCACCGAGCTCATCGCCGAGATGACCCTCGCCCGCCGCCTCGAGGCCACCACCGAAGAGATCATCTGCACCGTGCACGCCCACCCCACCATGCACGAGGCCATGCACGAGGCCGCCCTCGCAAGCGAAGGCCGCGTCATCAACGCCTGATCCACGCGAAACGCACGCGATCCCTCAAGCCCGGGCACGTCCCGGGCTTTTTCGTGCGCCCCCTGAGCCCCAACGAGAAAGCCCCGCCGGCCGCGGACCCGGACTCCACAAGTCATCCCGATCCTGTCCACCACCCGTTTCGGGTGCCCGGGGGTTCGCCCACCATCCCAATCCCCCACGAGTCCGGTTCCCCCGACAGGGCAGGCCCGCGCCGTTTCCACATGTAAAGTGAGCAAAAACCCGCGAAATAGTCCGTGTTTGCAGCGGTATTCAGCGTAAATCCGAACGGCGTGCGAACCGAAGACGCAACAAAATCGCGGCGTCCGGCGGGCGAAATCGTCGCATGTCTTCTCGAAACAGCATTGCAGGAGCGGGGCTGATCGTATAGGTTCAGCAGGCCGGTTGGGGTTCGCTGACTTCGAGAGCGGCCGGCGATGAACGTCCTTGTGGAGGGGAACCACGAGGAGGTTGAAGTGAAGAGTCGTTTTTCTGTGCTGGCAACGGCACGCAGGGGAGCTGTGCTCGCGAGTGTGGTGCTTTGCGCCATGCAGGCGAGCGGTCAGGTCACAACCATCGAAAGCCTCGGCGCCGGCGGCGTACCGGGCAACGGATGGTCTCAGGACGCGAAGTTCGCACGCGGGGACGAAGTCATCGCCTTCGCGAGCAACGCCAACAATCTCGTACCGGGCGACACCGGCGGGACGGACATCTTCGTCCGGGATCGAGCCGCCAACACCATCGTCCGCGTGTCGGTGCGCGCCGACGGTACCCAGGCACCCGGTACACACTGGCACCCGGACATCACGCCCGACGCCCGGTTCATCGTCTGGAGCAGCGACGCGACCTCGCTCGCCCAACCCGCGACGGTCGGGCGGCACATCTTCCTGCGTGATCGTGACGCGAACGGCAACGGGATCTTCGATGAACCCGGGCATGTGACCGTCGAACTCATCAGTGTCTCCGGCGACGGAACCCCCGGCAACGGGCCAAGCTCCATGCCGGTCATCTCCGGTGACGGTCGATTCATCGCTTTCCAGAGCGACGCCACAAACCTGGCCAACGGCGATGGCAACGGAGCCATGGACATCTTCGTTCGCGATCGGCTCTCGGGCAAGACCACGCTCGTCAGCCGCGGACTCGGCGACCAGAGCGGGGCCGGGCTCTCGAACGTGCCCAACATCTCCAGGGATGGCGCGTACATCATCTTCCAGAGCAACGCCCCCGATCTCGTCGCTGGCGACACCAACGCAACCACGGATGTCTTCCGGTACGCCACGGCGACGGGGGCGATCGAGACGGTCAGCGTGACGGCGGAAGGGGCGCCGCTCGCGGGCGGGAGCGTGCTCGGGAGTGAAGCGGTGGTCGGACCGTGTCTTTCCGGGGACGGTCGGCACATCGTCTTCCAGTCCACCGCGAGCAACGCGGTATCCGGCGACGGCAACGGGCAGATCGACATTCTCGCGAAGGACATGACCACCGGACGTGTCTCGCTGATCTCGATGCGCGCCAACGGCGAACAGACGCAGTTCCCCTCCGTAAGCCCCACCATCTCGGTGGACGGCAGGTTCGTCGTGTTCGGCACGCAGGACCCGCTGATCGTCCCCGGCGATACCAACCGCCGCCAGGACATGTTCCTGCGCGACCGTGACGACGACAACGACGGCATCTTCGACGAGCCTTCGCCCATCAAGATCCGTCGCGTCAGCGTCGGGAGCGATGGGATCCAGCCCACGCTCGCGAGCTACGGCGGCAGAATCTGCGACGATGGCCGCTGCGTTCTCTTCACGACCACCGCGGGCAATCTTGTGCCCGGCGACACCAACGGCTTTCCCGACGTCTTCCACAACTCCCTCCTGCAGTTCTGCCCCGCCGACTGGGACCGATCTGACTCGGTGGACGGGGACGACGTCATCGCGTACATCGTCTCGTGGGACGATGGCGATGCCGATCTCAACGGTTCGGGAACAACCGATGGAGACGACGTGATTCTGTTCTTCTTCTACTGGGACCAGGGCTGCTGAAAGCCCCCCCGGGTCAGTTGGCGTCACTCTCGGATTCGGGGACCGGCGGCTCGGCGGCATCCGCGGGCCGCTGGAACTCCGCCTCGCGAGCCTCACGACGCATCCGCATCTCGTACCGGTACTGGTCTTCACGATCCTGCTCGGGCATGTAGTAGATCTCAGGCACCGGATAGGCACCCGGTTCCCAGGCGCGACCATGAACGACTCGCCACGGCTCAAATCCGCCCTTCAGCGTCACCGTGATCATCTGGTAGACGCGCCCGCCCATCCCGGGGCGCTCGTCGATCTCCGGCATCGGGCGGAACACGTCCACCTTCGCCTCGTGAGCCCGCACCCACACCCGACCGACGTGGTACACCGGCTCACCGCTCTGCTCGCTCTCGGGAGTCATCGGCATCACCTGCGGCCCGCAGTTCTTCGCGATCCGCTCGTAGAACACCTTCCGCGTCCCGATCGGCAGGTTCAGGACCATCGGCCACCGCACCGTGATGTCCCCCGCCTCCGTCGCCGTGGTCGCGTTGATCCGGTCGTTGCGGGGCGGATACCGGTCCGCGACCCAGCGGACCGCCAGCGTCGTACACCGCTCGATCGACGGGGTGTTCGGGCTGTCGGTCGTGGCCTTCGATCCCTGGACCGCCGGATAGTTCGAGTTGCCGTAGCAACCCGCGAGGCCGGCAGACGCGACGAGGCAGAGCAGAAGCGGTGTGATGCGCATGGTGGTCGGTATCCTTGTATTGCAGCGAAACTGTATCGGCCATCAGCCCCGACGACGGCGATACTGCGCCGGTCGTGTCGCGGCATAGAGCCCCGACAGGGGCCGAGCCACCGGGCCCCGGCGCCGGGGGGTCGCGATCACACCCCGCGCACTGGGCCCAGGCCCCACCAGCGAAGGGGCTTCCTCCAGCCGACAGTACCACAGCCGCAGCCGGCGCAGGTTCTTGGGGAACTTGGACTTGAATCGTCTTTGTCTCACGTGCCCGCTATCGTATGGCGGGGTGGGGGTCCGTCGCGACTCGGGAAGCGACGGTGGTTTCAGGGGTTCGGCTTTCACGTGCCGGCGGGGGCCGGAGGCGGGACGCGTCAGTCAGGGGACCGGGCCGAAAGGCTCCGGGATTTGCCATGCTTGCAGAGAGAATTGTCGGAACGACGGTTATGTCACTTCCCAACGCCATCCGGGTTGTGACCGCCTGCCGCGCTGACGCGCGCCAGGCCTTGTCCCGCGAACCGGAACTCCGGGTCGTGGGTGAACTGCAGGACGC
>JBIKMF010000023.1:0-20975 GCA_044359425.1 Phycisphaerales bacterium | reverse complement strand
CTGCTGCGGCCGTGACTCAAACCCCTCACCCAGCGCGCGCGCGATCGGTCCGGTCATCGAGAGCGCATTGGCGGGTGTCAGCGGCACGATCGGAAGCGTACCCCCCTCTCACGACGGCAGCCGAGCCCCCGCTCGCCACGCCGCCGCCCGAAACAGCAGCATCCCCCCCACCATCACCCCCATCGCCGCCACGTTCTGCGACCACAGCGGCTTCCCATGCTCCTGCACGTAGTCCGCCGTCTCAAACGCCACGATGTCCCACAGAAAGTGCAGCAGAAACCCCAGCCCCAGACAGCACGGGATCGTCACCACGCACAACCGCCTCCGCACCGCCAGCAACCCCATCCCCGCCCCCGTCACCGACCCCATGATCAAATGCCCCGCCAGCCGCACCGGCTCCTCCAGCGGCAACAACTGCAACCCCTGCGGAACACCCACGTTGTACACCGACTCCAAAACCGCCGCGCCCAGCCCCGCAAACCCCCCATACACCACCCCGTCGCTCGTCTCCTCAAAGTGCCGGCGAAAAATCCCCGCGATCATCGCCACCGCGATCAGCTTCCCCACTTCCTCCGTCCCCGCCGCCAACGCGGCGAACTCCACGTTCGACGGATACTCCTCGCCCGCCATCGTCATCCGCATCACCGCCCACACCTGCGCCCGCCCCGCCAGCCACATGAACCCCGCGCCCAGCACAATCGCCGACAACACCGAGTACCACGGCTCCCGCGGGAACACGTCGTACCGCCGCATCGCCGCGCCAATCCCCACGGCGCACATCGCCAACGTGCCGTACAGAAAGATCGCGTGCAGCCACACGGTCTACTCCTCCTTCTCGGCCCCTTCGCCCCGCTTCGCCGACTTCGCGCCCAGCGGCGCACGCTTGGGCTCACCGTCCGCACGCGGATACGTCCTGGGTGTCGCCGAGTTCTTGTCCAAAATCACGATCCGGCTCGTCGGCGTCTCCAACGTATCCACGTACACCGCGTTCAGAATCTGCAGCGCCTCCGCCGCCTCCGCGACTTCCTCCGCCGCCTTCTCGCCCTTCACCAGCGCACACCGCCCACCCACCTTCGCGAACGGCACCGTCAACTCCGCCAGCGTGTTCAACCGCCCCACCGCCCGCGCGATCACCAGGTCGTACGACTCGCGGTGCGCGTTCACCCGCCCCGTCGCCGTCTTCTCCCCGCGATCCTGCCCCGCCCGCTCCGCACGCTCCTGATGAACCCGCACGTTTTCCAGCTTCAGCAACTTCACGACTTCCCGCAGGAAATCCGCCTTCTTCCCTGTCACCTCCAGAAGCGTAAACCGCACCTTCGGATTCGTGATCGCCAGCGGCACGCCCGGCAACCCACCCCCCGACCCCACGTCGATCACCGCCGCGTTCTCCGGCAACTCCGCCAGCACCGGCAACAGCATCAGCGAATCCAAAATGTGCCGCCGCCACGCCTCCGCCGGCTCCGTCACGCTCGTCAGGTTCGTCGTCGTGTTGAAGTGCAGCAGCATCCCGAGATACCGCCCCAGCTTCTCAACATCCCCCGGTTCAAACTCGATCCCCGCGCCCTCCGCGAGCGACACAAACTCCGCCGTCGGCTCCATCTCCTTCGCCGCCGAAAGATCAACTCCCGACACCGGTGCACGCTGTGCCTTCTCTGGTTTCATTCCGCGGCCTCCGTCAGCGACCTGATCGCGCCCGCCGTCTCCGACCGTGTCGTCCGCCACGTCGCCGTTGTCGCCGCCATCTCAATCTCCAAACCAAGCACATCCACGCGCACCACGCCCCCACGCCGCAGGATCTCCCCCGGCAAGTCCGTCACCCGCGCGCGAAACTCCTCGCCGCCAACCTTCACCCGCTGAACCCCAAGCTCCGCCAGCAGCCCCGCCACCGCGACCGCCCGCTCGCCCGCGTTCCCCCCACGGATCGTCCCTTCTTCGCAGCTCCCGCTTTGCTCACAGCTCATCGGGCGCCGCCTTCGAGGCATCGATCCCCGCCTTGCGCAGCACCTCGGGCACCGTCGACCCCTTCCACAACTCACCCGGCTCCTGCCCGTCGTTCGCGAACCGCGACACCAGATACAGCATCGCGCCACCGCTGTGAAACAGGCTAAACGCGTACGCCGGCACCAGCAGCTTCCAGAACCCCGCGACAAACGCCAGCACCCCGCCCGTCGCCTTCAGCGACCACGACGCATCACCCGCCGACAACGGCGCCTCCCCCTGCAGCATCGTGTAGTGCAAGTACCCGCGCGACGAATCCCCCACCCACGCCGTCATCAGACTCACCGCCATGTCCAGCGACCGCTCCACCACGTACCCCACCACCTGCGTGCACACCACCATCACCGCCACAAACAAAGCCAGATACGCGAAGTACCGCAGCGGCCGCCCGAACACATACGCCAACGCCCGCTGGTTCGCATCAATCGCGTCCGTCCCCTCGCACACCACCGCCGGCGCCAGCATCGGACTCGACAGACACACCCCCAGCAAGAGCAGCGTCGCCATCAGCGACACCAACAGCCCCAACACACTCCCCGCCGCCGCCACGATCTGCACAAACGGCACCGCGAGCAGCAGCCCCACCGCCGACACCAACACCCCCGCAATCACCACGAGCCCCAGCGGCCCCAGGTACGTCATCGGCAACGCATACCGCCGCTCGATCGCAAACCCAAGATACGCCGTCCACGACTTCCGCTCCCCTCCCACCGAATCCTCCGCCGCCGACCTCGCCACCGCCCCGCCCAAGAGCGACCACAGCACCACCGCAGGCACCACCACCGCCAACACGCTGTACCACCGCTGCTCGTTCCACAACTCCCGCGGCAACACCGCGAACAACGCCCTCAACGCATCCACCAGCTTCAGCACCGAAGCATCCTTCACCGCACCCACAAACTGGTCCGCAACCTTTGGCAGCTTCACCGCCAGCGAGTTCGCGATCCCCTTCGCCGAGTCCGTCCACAGATTCGGGATCCGCAGCGCCAACCCCAGCAGCACCACAAACAACAACGACATCCCCAGCCGCGCAGGCCGGAGCGCCAACCTCGGCGCCCTCAGAATCAAGGGCCAGACCAGCCCCTCGGCGACGTCGGGGAAGAACGGGCGGGAACCGCGCGGAGGTGTCTGAGGTGTTGCCATGACTGCCGCTAGCGTATCTGAACCAAACCGCTCCCGCCGGACGCACCCCGCCTCCCAACGCGATACCATGCCCCAATGGCACGATCGATCCTCAAGTGGACCCTCTACCTCGCCGCGCTCCTCGCCCTCGGGCCGGCCGTCGCAACCCTCACCGGCGCACTCCGCGACGCCACCGGCGGCCACGCCGCCACACTCCTCTCCTCCACCAGCCTCGGCGCCGGCTTGCTCGCCGGATTCGTCGCCCTCGCCGCCGCGGCAGTCATCGGTGTCGCAGGCTCCAAAACCATCAACGTCGGCACCGGCTGCACCCTCGCCGGCATCGTCCTCGCCTGGGCCGGCTGGCGCCTCGGCTCCCTCGAAGACCTCGCCCGCCTCCCAGACTCCTCCGCGCCCCTCCTCACCATCGCCATCGAAAACGGCCTGGTCACCCTCGCCGCCGCGGCAATCGCCTTCCTCTGCGTCAAGACCGGCTCGGGCATCTGGTCCGCCTCCGAAGGCAACGTCCTCGCCTCCAAGCCCGAGCGCGACGACCTCCCCAACCTCCCCACGCTCGCCACCGGCGCCCTCGGCGCGATCGTCGCCTCCACCCTCGCCGTCTACTTCATGGCCAACAACGGCTTCAAGGGCCAAACCCTCGCCGCGGCCACCCTCGGCGGCGTCGCCTCCGCCGTCTTCGCCCAGCTCGCCGTCGCCGGCAAGCGCTCCCTCATCACCCCCGTCATCCCCTCCATCGCCGTCGCCCTCGTCGCGCTCCTCGGCCCGATCATCGCCCTCGCGATGCACGGCTCCAAGATCGACGCCCTCGTCTACGCGGGCAAGGTCCTCCCCCTCGCCCGCCCCGTCTCCCTCGAATGGGCCGCCGGTGCCCTCATTGGGGTCCCGCTGGGCCTCTCATGGACCGCCTCCTCCGTCGACCCCAGGGCCGCGGAACGCCAGATCGCCGGCGCCTAACCCCGCGTCAACCAGAATCCGGGGCAACCCGGGCACCGAACTCCTTCGGCCGGCATCGGTGGTGATGGGCGCGATGACGCCCTATCGTCCCAGTCCATGGCGAGGAAGGCTCCAAACGTGACCAAAGCGATGACGCGTCGGCCCGCGAAGGCGACCACCCCTACCACCAAGTCCACCCCCAAACTGGCCGCGAAACCGGTCGCCAAGTCCGCGCCCAAGGCCGCGGGCATGCCCGACGTGCAGTCGGCATCCGACGTGCGCCAGGTCGCGATCGACCGCGTGGGCGTGAAGGACGTGACCTACCCCATCCGCCTGCGCACCCGCGACGGCGGCGAACAGACCACGGTCGCCACGATCAACATGTACGTCGCCCTGCCCCACTACCAGAAGGGCACGCACATGAGCCGGTTCCTCGAGGTCCTCAACAAGGAAACCAGCGAGCCCCTCACGCCCGACGACATCCCGGGCATCGCCCGCGCCATCTGCGCCCGGCTCAACGCCGAGGTGGCCCACTTCGAGGCCGAGTTCACCTACTTCGTCCGCAAGCTTGCGCCCGTGACCGGAATGCCCGGCCTGATGGACTACCGCGTCCGCTTCGAATGCACCGCCAACGGCACCGACGACTTCATCATGAGCGTCGCGGCACCCGCCACCAGCCTCTGCCCGTGCTCGAAGGAAATCTCCGAGTACGGTGCGCACAACCAGCGCTGCCGCATCGAGGCCAGCGTTCGGTTCAGCGGCATGCTCTGGATCGAAGAACTGATCGAGCTACTCGAGAAGGCCGCCTCCTGCCCGGTCTTCGCCGTGCTGAAGCGTCCCGACGAAAAGTGGGTCACCGAACGTGCCTTCGAGAACCCCAAGTTCGTCGAAGACATCGTCCGCGACCTCGCCGTCGCGCTCGAGGGCGAGAAGCGCATCAAGTGGTTCTCGATCAACTCGGAGAACTTCGAGTCCATCCACAGCCACAACGCCTACGCCCAGATTACCCGCGACAAACGCTGATCACCGTCGAAAACCAGCGTGCTGGGCGGCTATCCTCTTCCACCGAATCAGGAGCCATTCCGCATGTCCACCACCGACACCGCTGCCGCACTCGCCAAGGGCCTTGAAGGCGTGCTCGCCGGAGAGACCCGGATCTGTTCCATCGAGCAGGGCGGCCTGCTCTACCGCGGGTACGAGATCCACGATCTCGCGCAGAACGCCACCTTCGAGGAGGTCGCCTTCCTGCTCCTCGAAGGCCACAAGCCCTCCGCCGCCGAGCTCGCCCGCTTCAAGGCCGAACTCATCGCCGAGCGCTCCCTGCACCCCTCGGTCACCTCGTTCATCGAGAGCGTCGGCGGGTACCTCGCCAGCGGCCGCGCCGTCCCGATGGACGTGATGCGCACCTCCGTCAGCATCCTCGGCCACACCGACCCCGACGCGCAGGACAACACCCCCGAGGCCAACCTCCGCAAGGCCAAGCGCCTGCTCGCCAAGTGCCCCACGATCATCGGCCACATGCAGAACGTGATCGACGGCCACGCCATCATCGGGCGCGAGCTCGGCGGTGATCCCAGCCTCTCTCACGCCGCGAACCTCCTCTACCTCATGACCGGCAAGAAGCCCGACGCCGAGGCGGCCCGCGTGATGGACGTCTCGCTCATCCTCTACGCCGAGCACGACTACAACGCCAGCACCTTCACCAGCCGCGTCATCGCCGGCACGCTCAGCGACATGCACGGCGCGGTCACCGGCGGCATCGCGGCACTCAAGGGCCCGCTCCACGGCGGCGCCAACGAAGCCGCCATGGAAATGCTCCGCGAGATCCGCGCGTACGTCGAAGGCGGCAAGGGCTCCATCAACGACTTCATGCAGAACGCCTTCGTCACCAAGCGCAAGCTCATGGGCTTCGGCCACCGCGTCTACAAGAACGGCGACCACCGCGCCCCGATCCTCAACAAGCTCGGCCGCAAGCTCGCCCAGGCCAAGGGCCCCGAGTTCCTCCGCTGGTTCGAGATCGGCGACGAGGTCGAGGCGATCATGCTCCGCGACAAGAAGATCCACCCCAACGTCGACTTCCCCTGCGGCATGACCTACTTCACCATGGGCATCCCTGTCCCGCAGTACACGCCCATCTTCGTCGCGTCCCGCATGAGCGGCTGGTGCACGCACGTCATCGAGCAGCACGCCAACAACCGCCTCATCCGCCCCCTCAGCCTCTACACCGGCGAACCCCTCCGCAAGTGGAACGGCTGAGCCGTCACGCCACGACCGGACGTCCGAACCACCGCCGCCACGCCTCGAGCGGGAGCACCGGCCACACCGCGTACCAGAACGCCATCGAGGGCAGTGAATACCGCCCCTGGTGGAACAGCATCGCCACGTGAACGCCGACCAATGCCGCGGACGCGAGCAGCGCGAACGCCAGCGCGTAGCGACGCGTCATGAGGGCCCACACTCCAGTCGCGAGGGCGAAGAGCATGAGCGGGATCTGCGGGAACCCGCGCGGGTGGTTGATCCCCCACCACCGGTAGAACTCCCGCACCACCCCGTCCTTCCCCGACATCGCCAGCGGCTCAACCCCGGGAGTCTTTCCATCAAAGTGGAAGTTCGCGATCGTCGCCTTGAAGTCATCCGTATCGCACGACACCATGTAGCTGAACCACGTGATCTGGCTCTCCTTGATGAAGCCGGACTCCGGGTAGTAGTTCATCTGCCACAGGAACGAGTACGGCATCCGCGCGAGGTAGGCCAGTGGGTCCTTGCGCACGCTGTGAATCGCCCAGTCCTTCGTGATCCCCTTCACCCTCACCTGTTGCTCCGGAGAATCCGCCGGGCGCGCGACGAAGGCCCACATCTCGGCGGACGCTCCGTGGAACGGCCGCACCTCTTCGTACCGGCGCGCGACGTCCGGCGGCAAGGGGTAGTCGCGGTCCACCAGATCCTGCTGAACCAGCGAGATCCAGAACGCGGAACCCCCGCCCTCGGCAAACCCGCCGATCCCGCGGTCGCGGTTGAAGGCCAGCCACGGCGCCACGCACAACGCCAGCGACGCCACCGCGCCCACCACCACCGCGAACCGCTTGAACCACGAGAGCCCAGCCCCCGCCGCCGCGGCAAGAATGAAGAACGGAACCACAACCTGGAACGTCGGCCGCAGGAGAATGGCGAACGCCAGCACGCAGCCCAGCGCTGCCGCGCCGAGGAAGGGCCGCTTGTCGCTGCAGAGCGCGAGCGCGGCACAGAGCACGAACAGGAAGACCGACAGGCACTCGGTCTGCATCACGCTCCCGAAGAGCGCGAGCGTCGGGTCCAGTGCGCAGAGCAGCCCGCTCACGAGGGCGAAGGCCGGGTTGGCAAGCTTGAGCCCGATCCGCGCAACCAGCACAGCGGTGAGTGCGCCCGCGATGTGCTGCAGGAGCATGATGCCGAACGCGCCTATGCCAAAGAGCTTGAACGACGAGTACAGGAAAAGGGGGTACCCCGGCGTGCGGAAGCGGCTGATGACGAGTGTGCTGAAGTAGTGCGATCTCGCGGCGGAGAAGTAATCGATGCCATCGTTCTCGATGACTAGGCACGTCGAAGCCATGACCCAGAATCGGGCGATGAACGCGACGACGGCCACGATCAGCAGCACGCGAAGTGGTGTGAGGAGCGGGGTGCGGGTGGCGGCGAGAGCCGGGGTCTGCTCACTCATGCCGATCTCCTCACGAACGGAACCTGTGCGAGTTCACGAGGTCGCCGATGAGGCCGAGCCCGAGGAAGTTGACGCCCGTGGTGAACAGCGAGACCGCCGCGACGTCCGGGATCTTGTCGAACAGCAGCTTGCCCGCAACACCGACGGCCACCGCGAGGAGCATCAGCATCACGCCGAGGAACCCGAAGACCTGGAGCGGCTTGAAGAACATGATCGTGCGGCCGACGAGGAAGAAGAAGCGGGCGGTGTCGCGGATCGGGCGGATGGAGCTGTGCCCCACGCGCTTGTAGTAGTCGATGGGCAGGTAGACCACGTGCAACAGGTTGATGTGCGACGCGATGGTGATGGTGGTCGTGAAGCTGAAGCCGTTGGGGAGCATGCTCCACACGCTGCGGACGTGGCGCACCCAGAACGCGCGCAGGCCGGAGTTCACGTCCTTGATATCCGCGCGGCAGAGCCAGCGGGCGTACTGCAGGAGCAGCCACTTTACCGGCCGGCGTGCCAGCGGGATGTTCACGTTCGTGCCGATGCGTGCGCCCACGACCATGTCGGCGTTCTCGAGCTCGCGGAGCAGGTCGGGGATGCGGTCGTTGGGGTAGGTGCCGTCGGCGTCGGTGATGACGATGCGGTCGAAGCGGGCCTCGGCGATGCCGGCCTTGAGGGATGCGCCGTACCCGCGGTTGAAGGGGCTCTGGATCACGCGGAGACGCGTGTCGGCCTTCGCGAGCGCATCAAGCTTCGCACCGGTGCCGTCCTTGCTGCCGTCGTTGACCGCGATGATCTCGTAGTCCAGGCCGCAGGTGTTGAGCGCACGCTCCACATCGGCGAAGGTCTGCGCGATCGCGTGCTCCTCGTTGTAGCACGGGATCACCACCGAGACACCGGGGGCGCAGGCTCGGGTGCCGGGCGTGTTCACGTTCCGGCTCCGGCTTGCTCGCGGGCGTAGACCCGGCGCCACACGCGCTCGCCGTTCTCCACCGGGAGCTTGGTGATGTCGCACCACTGCCACGGGCAGAGCACCGACTCCTGGTACACGTTGCTGTTCGCCACGTAGATGCTGGTCGCGTCGGAACCCGCGGCGAGTTCGGTGAGCGGGCAGTCCACGGGGATGCGGTCCTCGACCACCACCTCGCCGTCGCGGAACTCGATCTTCCTGGAAACCTCCCACTGCGTCGCGGACTTGCCGGTGATGAGCACCTTCTGGAGCGTGCTGCGCACGAGGTTCGCGTTGAAGCGGCCGACGGTGATCATCCCGGCGCGGAAGATGATGTTGGTGAGGGGCGTGGGGAGCTTGTGGCGGCGGTAGCAGAGCGGGGTGCGGACGGTGAACGTGCGACCGTCGGCGGACTTCTCGATGCGGGCGTCGTTCTTCACGAGGTGGCTGACGACGACCTTGCCGTCGCTCAGCCGGCCGATCAGGCCGGTGTCGGAGGCGATGGGGCCGCGGCGGTCGAAGACCTTCACGACGCCGCCCTTGCTGAGGTTGCTCACGGCGTGGTAGCCGTCGGCGCCGTCGAAGCGGACGGCCATGCGGCAGCCTTCGAAGTAACGGGTCTCGCGGTGGGTGCGGTCGACCGCCATCGGGTGCGGGCGGGTGGCGTGGAAGTCCTCGTAGGCCTGCATGAAGTCGTACACGTAGTGCGCGGTCATGCGGTCGTCGTCGTTGATGTACCGCTTGCCCTTGAGCGACCCGGCGAGGAAGCCGTCGGCGATCTGCCCGGCCTTTTCGGTGTACGGGGCCATGAGCTCGAAGCCGTGGGGGTAGAAGTGGTACGTGTTGCGGCTGCCGTACTCGCCGCCGTACGAGCCGTCGGGGTGCATGAAATGCCAGGCGAACTCGACCGCCTTGACCAGCGGCTTCACGAGCTCGGTGTCGCCCCGCTTCTTCATGAGCTTCGCGAGGAAGTCGATGGAGCAGGTGTGGTAGCCGGGGTCGGCGCCCTCGTACTCCTGGAACCAGCCCTCGGACTTGTTCTGCCAGGAGAGCGTGAGCTCGACGCGGTCGTCGGCGATGCGCTTGTGCTTGGGGTCGCCGGTGATCTTGAAGACGTTGTATGCCGCGAGCGCGGCGAGGGCCTGGTGGTTGGCGAGTTGGCCGGTTTCGTTCTCGTGGCCGAGATGCGCGACGCGCTTGGCGAAGAGGTCGACGACGCGTTGGTCGTTCATCCCGAGGACCTGGTAGGCCTCGCTCGCGGCGTAGAGCGAGAAGACGAGGGCGCCCATGGCGCGTTCGAAGGGGAAGTAGTCGTCGGTCGTGCCGTCCTTGTACGAGCTGTCGACGAGGTAGCGAACGCCGGCCTCGGCGATCTCGCGGACGCGGGCGACGCCGTGGTACGGGTTGCCGGGATAGGGGCGGGCGTGGACGAGCGCGAGGGGGAGGACGAACTCCTGGGACATGCCGCAGGGGAAGTCCATCGTGCGGTAGTGCCAGAAGGCGCGGTCGAAGCAGCCGTAGGTCCGGCTGAACGGGTTGCGGTCGACGAGGTGGAGCAGGCGTGGGATGTACGGGAGCGCGAGCTCGATGTAGCGTTGGCGTCTTGCTTCTGGGTTGACGGAAGCGGGCTCGATCACGACGGATTCCTTGGACTGCATCGACAGCGCGTGTTGCACGTTGACCCCGATCCCCCGCCGAGCGGCGCGGACTACGCCGGCTTGACGCCGACGAAAACCTGGTTGACCATCGTGAGGTTCACGAGCGGCACGCGGGCGAAGAGACGATCGACCCGCAGGGCCCACGCGGGAGAGACGCGGACCCCGATGTACGGAAGGAACCCCACCGGCGCGAGCATGAACCGCTCGTACAGCCGGGGGGTGAGGCCCCCGGCCTTCGCCACACTCTCGAACTTCTGACGGTTGAACGCCCCGGTGTGGTGCTCGTCCTTGTGCAGGCGGAGCATGCCGGAGATCGAATCCCAGACGCCGCTGGGGCAGGTCGCGACGAAGACGCCGCCGGGGCGGAGGGCCTCGAACGCGCGGGTGCAGAGGGCGACGGGGTCTTCGACGTGCTCGAGGACCGCGAGGGCGGTGACGAGGTCGAAGGAGCCCTTGGCGACCGCCGGGTGCGGCGCGGTGGCGTCGCCCTGCACGATGCTGCAGTTGGCGGGGAGTTCGCCGGAGGCGTCGATGAGTTCGCGCGAGTACTCGACGCCGACGCTGCGGCGCGCGTTCAGGATCTCATGGGTGCGGACCATCGTCCGGCCTTCGGCGGCGCCCAGGTCGAGGACCTCGGGGCGCTCGGTGCGTGGGCCGAACCGCTGGAACATCTGCGCGGCGATGAGTGCTCGGGTCTGGTACCTGAAAACGAGGTGAGGGCGGCGCGTCCGGTCCTTCGCGTAGTCGCCTCCCATGACTCCGACCCCGGGCGGGGTGGGAGCGGGGGCGCGCGGTCCTTCGGCGGCCTTGGCCGTGGTTTCGCTCGCATCCGCTGTTGACTGCATCTCGCGCGGTACCTCCGTGAAAGCCTAAGGGGGCATGATAGCCGCGACGGCCGCTCGGTTCAGGTTGCGTGAACAACCGACAGGGTGCGGGCGGGGGTCAGCGCAGACCCGCGCCGGCCTCGCGGCAGCGGCGGTAGAGGGCCTCCAGTTCGGTGACGTGCTCGGCCATCGAGCGGGGGGGTGTGACGTTGGCCCGGGTCTTGGCGATTTGCCCGGGGTCGGCGGCGAGCGCGGCGAGGCGGCGGGCGAGGTCGAAGCGGTCGTTGCCACGGAAGAGCCAGCCGTTGTGGCCGTCGCGGACGAGGTCGGGGATGCCGCCGAGTGCCGCGGCGAGGACGGGGATGCCGCAGGCGAAGTACTCCATGACGGTTTGGGGGCCGTTGTCCCACCAGACGCTGGGGACGATGCCGACGTCTTTGGCGGAGAGGATGCGGGGGACGTCGTGGTAGTCGTAGCCGGCGCGGATGTGGAGTTCACCGAGACGGCCGTCGAGGATGCGGAGGCGGCGTTCGATGGTGTGAACGTCTTTGGCGTGGACGTGGAGTTCGAAGCGGTCGAGGATTTCGGGGACGAGCAGGTCGAGGCTGTCCGCGAGCATGTGGAGGCCTTTGGCGAAGTTGTTGTAGCCGAGGAAGACGAGGCGGATGCGGCGGTTGGTGTCGAAGGAGGGCGGGGCGCTGACGAGGTTCCAGTCGGGGGGGATGAACTCGGGCATGCGGCTGCCGATGGGCATGAGTTCGAGGACGCGGGGGCTGACGCCCATGGCCTCGAACTTCGCGCGGACGAAGGTCGACACGGCGAGCACGCGGTCGCAGCGGGAGAGCATGTCGACCATGGCGCGGCGGCGGCGGCCGTAGTCGGAGGGGGCGCGGTCGTTGGAGAGTTCGGGGGTGACGTCGTTGCTGAGGGGTGCCCAGTCTTCGGAGTCGGGCGTGAACCAGGGCGCGAGGGGAGGGGCGGGGAGGGGGGCGGATTCGGATTGTGGCGCGAGGTCTTCGGCGGACTCGAGGGGGAGGCCGGGCCAGTCGGGTTCGATGGGGGTCTGGACGGGGCTGCTGAGGAGCTTGCGGATCTTGCGGGTGACGACGCTGAGCGTGGGCTTGACGGGTTCGGGAGGAGCCGGGGCGCGGCCGCCGCAGCGGATTTTCATCTCGGCGGCGGGGTCGATGGAATCGACGCAGGAGGCGCAGGCGTGGCCGTTGTCGTAGTCGAGGCAGGGGCGGCGGTTGTTCTGGAGGAGGTAGACCTGGGGGCAGAGGGTGTGGTAGTTGTGAAGGCTGAAGACGACCTTGGCACCGGGCCAGGTGGCGGAGGGGGTGCGGGCGGCGTCGGCGCAGCCGGCGGAGAAGCCCTCGATGTTGTGGAAGTGGACGATGTCAGGCTCGATGAGGTGCATGAGTCTCGTGAACTCGCGTTCGAGTTCGGGGGCGGAGACCTCACCGAGGGGGTCGCGGAACTGGAAGATGCCGGGGGCGACGACGGGGGAGTTGACGATTTCGAGGACGCGGACGCCGTGGAAGTCGTCGTGGCGGCGGGTGGTGCACTCGCCGGGGCTGTCGGAGAGGACGGCGGGGACGTAGGAGAGGCCGGAGGAGAGGTAGAAGACCTCGTGGCCCTGCTGGACGAGGCGGAGGGCGAGCCCCTGGACGTAGCCGTTCACCCCCCCACCGTTGGACGCGCCGTCACGGATTCCGGCCCAGTTGAGAAGGACGATGCGCATTCCTTGGTCAGTATAACGAGGGACGCACCGGGGTGACCGGGCCGGGGTGGATCCGGGTGGCGAGGGGGGCGTATGTTGTGCTACGCTTGGGATGCACTCGAGTAGAAGGACCTCGCACGCATGACGTGGATGCACAGGATCCGTTTGAAGGTACTCGCGTTCGCGGTGGGCATTGCCCTCGCGGCGTTGGGTCTCATTTCGCTGACGACGGTGCCGGTGTGGCCGGTGGTTGGGATTGCTGTCGCGGCGGTGGCGTTCACGATCAACACGGTTGCCTCCAGGCTGACGACGGGGTCGACGACGTGCTACGGGTGCGGGCAAACCTTGGTGGGTGCGCCCGAGGGCGAACACGGTTGCATTTGCCCGGGGTGCGGCGCGATCAACCAGCGATTGGCGGCGGTGAACGCGGAGCCCGAGGACGAGCATCTGGCTTAAGTGTTGGATGAGATGAAGAACGAGTTGAACCGGACGCGGCCGAGCAGGCCGCGTTTTTACGCGCACCCGGCGAGGGCGCGGAGGTTGTTCGCGGGGGTTTTGCGGGCGGAGAGGGGCGGGAGGGTGGGGACGGGGGGCGAGGTGCTGGCGTCGTTGGCGGATAGGGATTTCCGCGCGGCGGGGGTTGGAGCGGGGAGGTAGAGCTTGCGGAGGAACTCGGCGGCGCGGCGGGCGGAGTCGAGATCGCGGCGGCGGCGGTCGGACTCGGCCGGGGTGGGGTTGGCGGGGAGGGCCGGGAGGTTGTAGAGGTCGCGGAGGACACGCTGGACGGGCGCGCCGGCGACGATGGTGTGGCGGCGGTCGTTGAAGGCTTCGAGGAGTTCGATGGCTTGGGTGGTTTCGGGGAGGCGGGAGAAGCGGAGGACCTCTGGGATGGTGGAGCTCAGGGCGCGGGCGATGGTTGCCGCGGTCTGGGTGGGGTCGAGGTAGAGTTCGAGGAAGGCGTTGAGGTCGATGGATGGGGTGTTTGTGTTCATGAAGGCAAGGTAGAAGGTTTGGAGCGGGAGGCAAGGGGCGCGCGGGGAGGAGTGAGGCGTCCACTGCCAACCTGTTGTCAGTTTGCGAAAAAAATCTAGGGGGAATGCTGGGTGGGGTGGCGGGCTATTTGGCTTCGCGTTGGAAGTCGAAGCGTCGCGGGGTGCCGCCTTTGAGTTGGCCGATGGTGGCGGAGAGGGAGCCGTCTGCGGAGAGTTCGTAGACGATGCGTTTGGGGTAGTCGTGGCGGGGGTTGTCGAAGACGGCGCGGGTGGGGGTGAGTTCGGTGAGGGTGAACTCGGTGGGGGTGGCGCCGCCGGGCTGGGCGGTGTAGAAGAGGCCGCCGGCGCGTTCGACGATGCGGAGGTATTCGAAGGCGACCATCTTGCCGGCGGCGTTGACGGTGCGGGAGGTGGCGAGCATGGCGCCGCCGAGGGGCGGGCTCCAGCGTTCTTCGATGGAGGAGCCGGAGCTGCGGGTGCCGACCCACGCGCCCGAGAGCCACTGGATGTCGGCGATGGCGGCCTTGGCGGGCGTGGGCATGGGGACGTCTTCGGGGTGGCGGTAGAGGGCGACGGAGCCGTCGGGAGAGAACTTGGTGACCACGGTGACGATGAGGCCGTCGGGTGTTGGGCGGAACTCGCGGCGGATGAGGCCCTCGGGGTCTTGGCCGGCGGCGCGGATGAAGTCGGTGTTGGTGGTAAGGGTTCCGTCTTTCCAGTCAGCGCGGTAGCGTGCGGTGGAGCCGGTCTTTTCGTCGGCGAGTTCGGTGATGGAACCATCGAGGGCGACGCGGACGTCTTTGAGGCCGGAGCCGTGGCCGGTGGCGAGGATGACGGCGTCGGGGTGGATGGCGAAGGAGAACGTGGAGCTCATGGGGGGGCCGAGTTGTTCGGGGGCGCGGCCTTCGGTGCGGTCTTCGACGAAGATCCAGACGCCGTCGAGTGCGTCGAGGCCTTCGGGCTGCGTTGGGCGCGAGGAGGAAGCGAGCGCGGCGGGGAGGGAGCCGAGGAGGGCGAGGAGGGTGAGGAGGAGGGTGTGGAGGCGCATGAGGGTCTCCGTTTAGGGTCGCGGGGTGTACCAGCGAGGGGCGGGCTGGTTGCGGGGGAGGAGGGGGGAAGTGTACAGAGAGTGGAGGTTGGGGAGGGGAAGTGGCGAAGTGGTCGAGTGGCAAAGTGCACGGTGGGGCGTGGTGGGGTGGGGGGGGCGGTGTGGGTGGGAGGAGAGTGGTGCGGGGCGGGAAAATGAAGCACCCCGCGCGGGGCGCGGGGTGGTTGGGCTACGGAGCGGGATTTGAGGTGAGGGGGTTAGTCCTCGATTTGTTCGACGAAGTCGGTGAGGAAGGTGAGGGCGTCGTCGGAGGTGACGAGTTCGTCGCCGTTGTAGTCGGCGAGGGGGGCGGCGTCGGAGTAGGCGTTGGAGAAGTCGTCGAGGTCGGCGGCGTTGACGGAGCCGTCGAAGTTGATATCGGCGCCGGTGGGGGCGCCGATGGTTGCCTCGCCCGGGGGCGGTTCAACCGTCGGAGTCGGGCCCGAGCCCGACGCGCCGCAGAACTCCGTGGCGGAGTAGCCCGCAAGTTGCACGAGATCCCAACGAGACACAAATGGCCTGCCGGACTCCGTACGGTGAACGAGGAGGACCTTGACGGCGCCGGTCGCATTCGAGAGATTCTGGAACTCGTAGGCGGGGGAGTAGGCTTCGAACGGAATCGTGAGTTCGCGGCGCATGGAGAGATCGAGGTCCGGGTCGATGCACGCCGGGAAGGTGTACTTGATACCCTCAGTCTGGCTGAGCTTCACCTCAACCCAGCCCGGGGGATGGTAGATGGTACCCCAGTTATATAGGTACACCGAGCCGGTCAGGGTCTCCGCGCAGAAAGCCGAATCAGTCGAAGGGGTGTCGAACCAGCTCAGCGCATCGTTCGTGGCGCGAACATCGCACTCGAATACCAAACGGACGCCCACGATGTTGCTTGCGGGGACTCCGTGGAACTCAACCTCGAGCGCGGTCGAGGATTTGCCGAAGTCCGTGCCGGTGACGGAGGCGATGTTGTAGGTCACCGGAGCCCCCGTGCTCGACTCGGGGGTGGTGTTCGTGATCTTGGTCATCGCGGCGTCCGGAGAGGGGGTTCCGATGACTGTCGTTGCCGCGGCGTGGGTCACGCTGTAGACCTCGTCGTAGATCATCCGAGCGCAGTCGCGCCAGTCCATGTTGTGCATCCGCATGTTGAAAACCTGGATGCGAGGGACTTCCTTGGAGCGCATGAGCATCAGCATTCGACGGAAGTAGTCGCGGTCAACAAAGTAGGTTGACCCGAAGACGAGGATGCCGTCTACGTCGCTCGGGGGGAGGATCCAGGGAGCCATGTCCGCGCCGGTCACCCCGCTGAAGTTCATGGAGTCGAGGGTGTAACGAGCCTCGCGAAGAGTCGCGTCGTTCTGGCTTTCGACACGTTGGGGGTGGCCCGGCGGGAGGTAGAGGTTGGTCGAGTGATGGGTGCGCCACGGCTGGGTCGACTCCGGATCGTCGTCAAACGGCGCGAGGTACAAGACAGGTGCGTGAAGATTGGCCGTCGTCGAGCGGTTGTGGTCTTGTTTCCACGCTCCCACAGCGGATCCGTTAGGGGAGCGAAGCGGGTACGGGTGCTTGACGCACTCGTCGCAGTAGTCCGGCGCTGCAGGGACGCCCGGGCTGAGCTTTCGATCAAAGCCGCCCTCGTAGTTGCCGAGCCAATCAGTGCGTGATTCTGCGACCGGATCGCCCGCCTCGAGCCTCGCGAAGTGCCAGCCGAAGAGTTCGTTCTGCTGCGTCGGTCGGTTGTCGGCCTTGAAGTCGCCGTAGTTGGCGATCGGGAGGCCCGGGAGCGACTGGGTTCCGACGACGGTCGGTTCCCAATCGTGCTTCCAGAAAGGCTCGTAAGCGGCGAACTTGAGGGCCCGGTTCAGCGTGCGTTCGAGGAGATGGGTGAACCAGATCTGGTACCGGCGGTTGGGGTTTTGGTCGATGAGGAAGAGGTCGTCAATGGCACTCGGCGGATCTGCTGCCCAACCGTATGAAGAAGCAGCCGTGGCCCAGGCGGTTTCCAGAACCTCAGCATCGGGCATCGGGGGCTCGACGTCCGGCATGGGCCGAGCGCGCAAGCTGGGATCCCACAGTGTTTCCGTCCACAGGAGATCGCCGCCGAGCACCAACTCCGTGTCGAAGTAGACACCGCCAACGGGGGCGGGCATCTTGGGGAGCGTTTCCGCGTTCAGCGACCAGATTCGGAGGGCCTCTTCCATCCAGCCGCGAGCACCGCGTTGATTCCAAGGGTCGTTGGTGTCGCACGTGCCGCACAGGCGGGTTCGCATGTAGGGGTTCATGTACTCAAAGAGCGACTGGCTCTGCTGGCCGGGCATGTCAAACGCGGCATCGACCCAGAACTCTGTGGCCGCCTGTTCCGTGGGATCCGCGACGGAACCGTCAGCCCCGTAACTGCCCCCGAAGTTGAAAACCTCGATCGCCATCCTGGCTTGGTACTCCAAGAGGTGGACCGGATCCGGATTGGTTCCCAGCAGCTTTCCGTAGTACTGATGGGCCTTGTTCCAGAACTGGATGGGTTCGGCTGACGTCTGATTGGGAGCACGGTAGAGGCCAACCATGTTGATCGGGAGCATCGGGATGAAGCGACGGTCCCATTGGGTGCCGAGGTAGTCGCAGGGCCACCATTGGCAATCTTGGGCATCGGACGTGAAGCACACGAGGTTGCCCTCGGCGTCGTGGTCGTAGCACCGCTGCGGCTGGATGAGCAGCACCGGCTGATCGCTCGTCGGGGGCGAGAGGTCCTGGGCTGCCGCGGGCAAGGCCAGGCCGGCGAGTGCGGACAGAGAGACAGCGGTGCGGCCGTACGAGCGCATGAGATCCTCCGGAGTTGAGGAGCAACACAACGGGCTATCGACGACGTCTCACGGCGAGCGTCGTGAAGCTGATGGCGATCATGAACGATGAAGGGGGAGGGAGCACGGCAACCCAGGACTCGGCCAGGAGCCCATTGCGTCCAATGCCACCGATGACCAACCCATCGGCGGAGCAGTAGATCTTTTCCGTCGAGAGCGTGAGGCCTGATGGGATTGAAACGCCATTGTCCTGGAAGTACTCATCGAGACGGCGGATGCCTTCGGATTGGGTCCATATGAAGAGGGTCTGAGGCCCGCTCCATGGGGCACCCGAGCCGATGATGGTGTTGCCGTCTGCGCTCATCGCGAGGGGGAATGAACTCCGGAACGCGGCGTGCCCCGGGTCCAACAGCGTCATCTCGCCTGATGCGCTGAATCGCACCGGATCACCGCCCTGGGTTGCGCCCGCCATCAGCGTGCCATCCGGTGTGATGGCGTCGATGCGAACCAAGTTGGGATAGGTTGTGTACCCCGAGGACTCGGTCCAGCGGAACGCCATCCCCTCCCCCGAGAACGAGTCGAACCCGTACCCAACCGCCGCGGAGCCGTCGAAGCTTGTGGCGACGGCGCGTCCGTTGGTCGCTCCAGGAAAGACCTGACCCAGACTGACGAAGCCGGTCTGTTCGGTCCAGCGCACGGGTTCGCCGAAGGTCGAGGTGCCGATGGTGCGCTCGGCGTGGCCGACAACGACATTGGCGTCGCCGCTCACGGCCCAGGCGTAGGTGTTCGGACGGCCGGTGTAGTAGCCGAGAATGGTGGGCACGCCGTTCACGGGGTCCCAGGTGACCGCGGAGTTCCCCCCGCGCACGGTGTCGTATCTGAAGCCGACCGCTCGTTCACCGTTTGCGGAGAGCCCCGTGTACTGGTTGTAGCTCGGTGCCGGGTCCGGGGTAATCACGAGCGGTGTGCCGGGCCGCCAGGTGAAGCTGTCGCGAGGGCCCCCTCCAAGCCGGCTCGAATACCCAATGAGGCGTTCACCATCGGCGGTCATGCCACCGATTGGAGTGTCACCGTGGCCCTCCGGTATACCGGATCGATAGAACCCCACCGGCGCCCGCTGCCCCCACGCCGCGTGCTCTGTTCCAACCACCCCGCCCGCAACCGCCATCAAAACCAGTGTGCGCAGCATCAGCGTTCTCCTTGAAGAGGGTCCAAGAAGAAACTGCCACGCGGCAGCGATCGCTGCCAGCAAAGTGGCGGAATAAACGGCTCGGACGGCGGATTCAGAGGGCCGAGTGCGAACGAGACCCTGCCCCCCCCCCCCCTAACACAGGGGCCTTCCTCGGTTCAGTTGGGTGGGCGGATGGGGTCACGAGAGCTCCGGGGCTCTGGGCCCGGGGGTTGACGAAACGGGACTCGCCTGCCGCGCTCTCGTGTTTCGCTGCGGGTGTATGGTGGTACTACCGGACGTTGGGTTGGGATGCAAGAACGGGGTAGGAAGGTGGAGGAGTTCGGGACCAGGGATTGTGGAAGGGGTGGAGGGGAGAACGAGGCGGTGAGGCGGGCGTGTGCATTGAGCACTCGGATTCCGGGCCTCTGGCACTCGATCGAAAAAAGAACCGACCCATCGGATGATGGGTCGGTGGCGATTGGCGTTCGAGGAATGCCGCGGGTTAGACGGTTTCGTCCTTCATGAGCTTGTTGAACTCTTCGACGGGCATTTCGGTGACCTTGGCCTTGGCGATGATGGCGTCGGCGACTTTGTGGTCGCGGATCTGGGTGTAGATGCCGCCGACCTGGCCGGTCTTGATGAGCTCGTTGCGGAGCTGCTCGGGGCGGACGTTGCGCTGGAAGGCCATGGCGGCGATGCGGCCGTTGATTTCGGCGTCGGAGACGCGGACGTTGAGGTCTTCGGAGGCCTGGGTCATGATGAAGAACATCTTGAGGTCATGGGCGGCAGTGGCGCTGGAGGCAGCGCGGAGCTCGGCCATGTGTTCTTCGATCTTCTGGACGTCGACGCCGCGGTACATGAGCTCGAGGCGGCGGCGTTCGAGGATGCGGCCGGACTGCTCGGCGGTGAGGCGCGAGGGGAGGTCCATGTTGGTGTTCTTGGAGAGGTAGCGCTCGACCTGGCCACGCATGGCGGACTGCTGCTGGATCTGGGCGTGCTGGGAGAGACGCTCCTTGATCATGTCCTTGAGCTTGTCCTCGCTCTCGACGCCGAACATTTCGATGAGCTTGGCGGTGTCGGCGGGGAGGATGCGGTCGACGCGTTCGGCCTTGAAGGTCACGGTGAGGTCGGCGCCGCGGATCTTCTCGACTTCGTGGCCGTCGGGTCCCTTTGCCTTGATGGTGATCGTATCACCGGGCTTGGGGGAACCGAGCTGCTTGGCGAAGTCGTCAACCATGATGCCGAGGATCATGCCCTTGCCTTCCTTGTCGGTGGGCGGGGACTGAACGACGGCACCCTGGAGGTCATAGAACTTGGTGCCTTCGGCGTCGACCATCACGGCGTGGCCGGTGATGTAATCGCCGGGTTCGGCGGAGTCGCGGCTTTCGAGGTCGCCCTCGTTGATGGCGATCTTCTTGAACTCGTCGGCGACGAGGGTTTCGGTGACTTCGATGACGGGCTTCTTGATGTCGATGCCGTCGAGGGAGGGGAGGGTGAAGTTGGGGACGACTTCGACGTCGAGCTCGAAGATGACGGGCTGGCCGGAGACGAGCTCGACCTTGTCGAGCTGATCGGCGACGGGGTTGCCGACGACCTTGAGCTTGGAGTCTTCGACGGCCTTCTGGTAGGCCTCGGTGAGGAGCTGGCCACGGGCTTCGTGGCGGACGGAGGCGCCGAAGCGCTTCTCGATGAGCTGCGGGGGAACCTTGCCGCGACGGAAGCCGGGGAGTTCGGCGGTGGCGACGACTGCGTCCATGGATTCACGGAGCTTGGCGGAGACGGTAGCGGCGGGGACCTCGATGCGGAGGCGCTTGCGGCTGGGGCCGGCGTCGCTGATCTGAACCGTGTTGGAAACTTCGGAAACGCTGCTCGACATGGACGGACTCCAAAGGCAGTGTGAGATGTGAGCACCGGGGAGGGAGGGCCTCGCCGTCGGTGCCTGGTTCAACAAGAGGCAGGGAGGATAGGGTAGGCACGAAGGGAGCGGGAGACCCGTCCCCGGACGGGTTGGGGAGGGGAGGACCGGGGTGGGGGG